>CAZRZE010000009.1:0-28711 GCA_964604535.1 uncultured Akkermansia sp. | reverse complement strand
TGCTTGGCTAGCAGCATTTCATAGGCGGCGGCGGGTCCCATGCGCTTGTCTTGCTTGGCTACGCCTTCTAGCTGCACGAGCATGGCATCAAGCTCTCCTACCACGGTGAGTACTTCCTTGTACTGTGCCTTGAGTTCTGCGTCGATGGCGACCACCTCAAAGCGTTCTTGCTCTTCGTAAATGGTGCGGAAGTCACCGCGGGCGTAGAGGCGTTTGAACTCCTCCTTCTGTGGTTCTTTGTTGTCGAGGTCCATGAGTTCCTCCTCAGCTTCGTCGAGTCGGGGATTAGTAGGCCAGATGACTCCTGCCTGTGTGACCTCCTTGTTAAAGAGTTCATGATTGCCAGCAAGCTGCGCTTGCATCGCATTGCGTAGGTGCAGATTGCTCTGGCGTTTCTTCCCTGCGCAGTAAGAGCGTATCAAGCTGTCGTCAAAGTCTACGTCCATCGCCTTCATCTCCGCGGCTATTTCCTCGGCTGTGCCGTAGTCGCGTGCGTTGAGGGCGGTCATCGCCTGCTTGCGCAATGACCAGTACTTGGCAATGCGCATGCGGCTAGCAGCGGGGAAGGTGACGACGCTGTGCATGTACTCACCCACTGCTACGGCGTTGATAAGGTGGTTGGTGGCGTCGGCTAGCTTGCTTTGGGCAAGGAGGTTATGGACGGCCTGTATGCTTTGGTCTGCGTCGCGGCGTGCGCCGCTAGCCAGTGAGTCCATGGTGTTCACCGTGGGGGGCATGCCCGCCACGTCTTGGAACATCTTGTTGGCATCAGAGTTTTTGTTGAGCTTCATACGCGTGTCGCCATCGTTGAAGATATGGCGGTACACACGCGCGGCAATGACAACGTGGTCAAAGCGTCGCTGCATGAGCATGCCTAACATCACGCTTTGGTAGTTAATCTTGGCGGCAACGGATGTGGCGGTGTTTTCTGCCTTGCCAGCGACTTGCTCTGCTGTCTTGGTGGCGATGTCTTTTTGGTTGTACGCGATGAGGGCTAGGTTACGCGGTGCGCTGCCGCCTTTGCCCTCGCCCTTGGCGGCATTGCTCTGCGCCATGGCGTTCTGGTTGCTTACCTTGTTGGTTTTATCCTTGAGTTCTTGTATCTCGTTGCCCAGTTGCTTGTTGCGCTGGTTGCGCGCGTAGTTGATGCGCTGGGCATCTAGGGCACTGGCTATGGCGCTGGCTAGCGTCAGGCTTTGCCCGCCGTCGGCATCATAATCACCCACGTCGTAGAGGGCATTACCTATTTTGATGAGGGTTTCACTGCCGACGATGTAGCGGCTGTCACGGCTTTTGGTGCGTGTGGCCTCGAGGATGTTTTTGATGCGGTTGCGGTAGCGCACGGCTTCCTCTGTCTCATCGGGGATTTGCTGGAGGTATTTTTCAAAGCGAGCACGGACGATGGCGTTGTTGCCTACGTCGATTTTTGACCCATTGTAGGTCATGGTGTCAGAGTTGGGGTCGAGGAGGGGGATCTCCATGCCCAGCAACTGTGGGTTGGTGGGCTCTCCATCAACGTGGTTTGCGCCTTGGTTTTCTTCTGCGCGGGAGACGCTGCGTCCCGATGCGTCAAAGGAGGAGGGCATCTGCGCGCAGAGCGGAGACACACCCACGGCAAGGGCGAGGATTGTTCTAATCTTCATATCGCTGTGTATTCTATCTGGATTGATTAATCTATTGCTGCACCGGTGACGATGAGTATGCCCTTGACCTGTGAGCCATCATCAGAGCGTCCCGTCTTGCATTCTACCTCAAAATAAAAAGTGTCGCCTCGCGTGATATTCACGTCTATCTTGTTCTCCGAGGGCAGCAGCAGTGGCAGTCTTTCGTCCACATTGCCTTGGGAGGATATGATGATGAGGCGGTCATCGTGGCGTGTTTCTATGTGCTCCACTCTGCCCTCTATCACGTAGGTATTACCCGTGGAGGCAAAGCGCGAGCCATCGCGTCTGTAGTCAGCGGTTTTAAAAGGCTTTGCCTTGCTAGCCAAGGAGCTAGTCCCACCACCGGAAAAGAGGGAGAAAATATAAATGATGGCACCCAGCACGACAACACCACCAATGATGAAGAGGAGGAGTTGGGAGGATGATTTGCTGCTGCTAGATTGACTAGCTCTTCTTTTTCTTCTGGCCATAATAGAGAGTGGATAAAATGTTAAAATTAGTCCCAACGCTTGCGCATGACACCCATGTAACTGAGACCGATGCAGACGACAATGTGGATAATGAGCACGCCGAGGCAGAGGTCAGACACGGAAAAGTCTGTCTGGACAATGCTCTTAATCGCCTTGAGCACTTCGGCATTGAGACCGCCTTCTATGCTGCCGCTCCATGACCAGTAGGCCGAGATAAAGGGCTGTGTGAAGATGGCGACCATGGGAGGCAGTGCCAGCACGGCACCCGATAGCGGTAGCTGGAAGCCGACGAGGTAAATGCTCATCAGGGAACTTTGTTCAGGCGTGCGGCTGTTGGCAGAGATGGCGAGGCAGGCTGTGGTCATCGCGGCATTGGCTAGTATGAGGAAGAGTAGGTGCGTCATGGTATCCCCTCGGAAGGGCCAGAAGTACTGCACAAAGGCAAACATCCAGAGACTCTGCACCAGAATAAGCACCGCGAGGTAGATGAGCTTGGAGCTGAGGTAGGCAAAGGGGCTTGCGCCAGCGAACTTTTCTTTTTCCATGATGAGACGCTCTGCCGCTATCTCACGCGCTGCATTATTGGAGCCCATGAGCCCCAGCAGAATGACTTGAAACATGATAATGCCCGACACCGCTGAGCCCACCTGCGCGCGCACTTCTGCTTGCTCCTGTTGTGCCAGCGCGTCCGCTGCCACGTCAGCCCCCACCGTATCGGTGAGCAGCAGCAGCTGCTCTTGCCCCTCGCTGGAGAAGAGAGCCACCAAGATGGGGAAGACGACTATCATGGCGATTTGCAGCCAGAGCTGTCCCTTATCGCGGAAGAGTATGGTAAAGCGACGCTGGAGCATCACTATGGTCTGAGAGACAGGATTGGGCAGGTTGTGGGTTTCTGTATCCTGCTTGTCATCATCTTGTTTTTTGTCAGAGGGGCGTGAGGCTCTGCGGGAGTTAGAGCTGGGGATAGTGCGCGTCTCCTGACTGGAGCGCTTGAGCTTTTCTTCAAAGACGGCCCAGCGTTCTTCCTCCTCCTTTGACTCCTTAGAGTTGGGGATGATGCCCTTTTCCCTGACGCGTTGTGCGTGCTCTGCCTCTAGCTTTTGATAATAAGCCTTTCTGTGCTTGATCCAGCTGCGACCCCACTCACTGGGTGTGCGGTGGGTGAGCAGGGGATAAACCTCCTCAAAATGGGACACGCCAAAGTAATGATTCATCATCGCGGTAGGCCCGTGGTAGGTCATTGCACCACCACAGAGTACCATGAGGCTGTCATAGCACTCCATCTGGGCGAGGCTGTGGGTTACAGATATGACAATACGCCCATCGCGGCGGCTCAGCTTGTGAAGCAGCTCGACAATTTCTCGCTCGGAATTGGGGTCAAGCCCGCTGGTCACCTCATCGCAGAGCAGTAGGCGAGGGCGTGAGACTAGCTCCATCGCCAGCGCAAGGCGGCGACGTTGTCCACCAGAAAGCAGCTTCACTGGTCTGTCGGCAATATCAATCAGACCAGTTTCCTCTAGTACGTCATCAATGATGGCGTTAATCTCATCCTCACTGGCACTGATACGGAGGCGGGCTGCGCTCTCTATATTCTCGTCAACAGTTAGATCATCGTAGGCAATGCTAAACTGGGGCACGTAGCCCACCTCACCAGGTTCAAAGTTTTCCTCCTCGAGGTTCACGCCCTTCCACCAAAACTCTCCATCCGTTACCTCCTTGATTTCGGCTATGGCTTTGAGTAACGTAGATTTACCGCAACCAGACGGGCCGACAATGGCCATAAAGTGACCTTGGGGGACGCAAAAGTTAATATCATGCAGGAGGAAGAGGGGCTCTTCATCTGCGCGTGGGATCTCGAGGGAAATGTGGCGGGCTTCTAGCATAAAGGACGTTGATTAGGCTAAATATAACACATCGTGCCCTAACAAGGCAAGCATATTTTTCCCATGGGGGAGGCGATGAAAGGGCAGTTCAAACTGGCTACAAGGGTGGCAGCAGTAGGGAGACAGGGGCTCTGTTATCCTCTAACTTTCCGCGCCATATGGTTGAGGTCTCCTTGTAGATGTCCAGCTGCGCCATGATGATGGCATTTTCGCATCGCTTCAATGCCCTGTAAACTAAGGGATGCTGACGCAATTTGTCATCCGTATTGATGCGTGCCAGCAGGTGTTGATAGGCCTTTTGCGCTTCATTGAGGTTCTGGATGGCGGCTAGTTGTTGCTTTTCCGTTGATTGGACATTCTCGGGGTCTATTTGCAAGATGAGACGCGCGTTGATTGTGTTCTCCAGACAATGCAGTATGTCTATGAATATGCTGTCTTGGCGCATGAGTCGATGAGATCTGATGCTTTCAAGGAGTTGCAGCTTCAAATCAGGTGATAGCTTGCCTTCTTGCTTGATAAAGTGATAGAGCGGTATCAAGCTCCATTCCCACAGGAGCAGGTCGCTACCGCTGGGCTGTGCGCTTGCTTCGTACTTTGAGGCGGCTAATTGCTTGGGCAGCAGTTTCGTGACCTCGTTATAAAGCTCTAAGGCGCGTTTGGCATCGCTGTCCATGAGGTTGGTGATGCGGTAGAGTCTTGCTCTGAGCCAAAAGAAGCTTTCCACCTCGCTCATGCCTTCTTCTCGCCAGAAGAGTTTTTCGGCGCGCTGGAGGAGTTTTTCTAGGACTTCACCGCGCTCACCACTTCTGTAGAGCATGTGGGCGCAGAGCAAGAGGGGCATGGCCTCGTGCTCCAGCTGTTGCGCGGCAAGACCTGCGGATTGCAGGGCTTTCTCGCTAGGCTGTGGGGCATCTGCCTCCACGTAGGCTCTCATGTAGTGCAGTGAGGGGTGGGGGGCTGCGGAGGAGTTTTCGTCACTCAGCGCCTCATCTAGCAGGGTGATGGCCTGTTGTTGACCTGCGTTTGCATGACCGTATTCATCATAGCCATCTTGTACCAGAAGGGCTGCCCAGAGGCGGCTGAGGACATCTGCTCTGTAGCGTTTTGCTAGGGAGAGGAAGTGTTCTTTTGCCTTTTCGTCCTGCTGACTGATGAGCAGGTAAAGTCCATCGAGGTAGCGTGCCTCTAGTGGGGTGGGGATGTAGTCGTCTGGGAGATTGCGCAGGGCGAGGAGATGCTTCTCCTCTGCACCTGCTGCCAGTATGAGGGCACAGAGAGCCAAGGGCTGGTCTGGGGAGATTTTCAGCGCCTCTCTCAAATCCAGCTGAGCCGCGGGCAGATCACCCAGCACCAGTGCCTGCATGGCAAAGCGCAGGTGCTGGCGCAGCATGGGGTCATCATCTGACAGCACCAGTGCGGGTGGTGTCACCAGATGCACCGCGAGCCATGCGACGGCACTAGTAGTCAGCGTGCCCATGGGCTTACATCCTTTCTGGCATGACGATGCCAAAGAGACCCATGCCTTGCTTCAGCACACGGGCAGTGAGCTCGCAGAGCGCGAGGCGTGACTCGCGAACAGTACCCTCGCTGCGCAGGACAGGGCAGGCCTCATAGAAACTGTGGAAGGCGCGCGCCAAGTCGTAGAGATAACTTGTCAACACATTGGGGCGGCAATCATCCAAGGTGCTGGGCACCACCTCGCTGTAGCGTGTTAGCAAGCGGGCTAGGTGAATCTCGGCTGGCTCTGTCAGCTGCACCGCGTCCACGGCGTCAGCTGCTCCTTCACCCGCCTTGCGGAATATGGAACGCACGCGCACGTAGGAATTCTGCAAGTAAGGCGCTGTATCACCGGAGAGTGAGAGCATGCGATCCCAGTCAAAGACATAGTCGCTCAGACGGTTCTGGGAGAGCTCGGCAAACTTCACCGCACCTATACCCACTGCTTGAGCAACGGCTGCGCGCTCTTCTGCTGGCATATCGGGGCTCTTTTCCTCCACCACACGTGTGGCGCGGGTGATGGCCTCATCAATCACATCTTGCAGGCTCACTGTATCACCAGAACGGGTCTTGAAGGGCTTTTTGTCCTTACCGAGAATAGAGCCAAAGGCGACATGGCGGTAATCACCACTAATGCCTCGCATGCGTTGGATGTCAAAAATCTGTGTAAAGTGCTTTTCCTGAGGAATGCCGACAACATACCAGATGGAATCCGCGTCAAAGTGCTCCTTGCGGTAATCCAGCGTTGCGACGTCCGTTGTGGCGTAGAGGAAGCCCCCGTCGGCCTTGCGGATGATGGCAGGAACAGCAACCCACTCCCCATCCTTTTGCATGAGGAAGGGATCTTTTTTGGGCTCTAGCTTTCCATCGGAGAATACGCAGATAGCGCCATCGCTCTCGCGAGCAATGCCTTGCTCTATGAGGCTGTCTACTAGCGGTGCAAGAGCGTCATTGTAGGCGCTTTCTCCCAGCCAGTAGTCAAAGTGAATATCCAATTGGGCGTAAATCTTATCAAGACTGGCGCGAGAAAGCTCAATGCAGCGCGTCCAGATGGCGAGGTTTTCTTCATCACCGGATTGCAGGCGCACTAACTCTTCCTTGCAGGCAGCGAGCAGGCTGTCATCCTCCTTGCAGCGGGCGTTCACTTCCTTGTAAACGCGCACCAGCTCATCAATACAAGCGGCGTTGAGAGCTGCTTCATCGAGAATATTTTTCCAACCCCAGAGAATCATACCAAACTGCGTACCCCAGTCACCTATATGATTATCGGTTACTACCTTGTGACCCATGAAGCGCGCGAGGCGTGCGAGGGCATCACCGATGATGGTGCTGCGTATGTGACCGACGTGCATGGGCTTTGCCACATTGGGAGCGGAGAAGTCGATGACGATGGATTGGGGATTTTCCACAGTGGCGACACCGAGGCGAGGGTCAGCGAGGAGGGAAAGCATTTTTTGGGCGTAGAACTCTGGCTTGATTCGGAAATTGATGAAACCGGGGCCGGCAATCTCAGCTGTTGCAAGTGAGGTGTCGCCTAGAGCTTCAATGATAGCGCCGGCGAGCTCGCGGGGGTTTTTGCCTACCTTCTTGGCAAGCATCATGGCGGCATTGCACTGGTAGTCACCGAAGCGCAAATCGGCAGATGGCGTGACAAGTGGGGTGAAGTCTGCGGGTAGGGCTTCGCCGAGGCAGGAGCTAAGAGCCGCGGAGAGTTGAGAAACGAGCTGTTGAGGGATGGTCATGACGGGGAGTAATATACAGGAAAAGGGGGGCTTTGGCAAAGCTAAAATGCGAGTAAGGGGCTAAAGCAAGGCGCGACAGTAGCTCTCTCTCTTCCTTCCACGCAAAGGATGCTTGCCTACCAGCTCCAGCAGAAGCTGTAGAACGGGGCGGGGGCTGGTAGGCAAAGCGCTAGCGGCGGTATGGAGGTGTCGCCGCCTCGCGCTGACGCGCTGCACCCGCACAAGGTCATTGACCTTGTGAATCCATTCAACGCTCGCGCGCAGGTTCATCCTTGGTGTTGCTCATCGACTTCTTCGTACACGCCATCCGCAGGGTAGCCTTCTGCGTCCATCCAGAACAGGTGCGCCTCCTGCACATCATAGGGCGCAGGTGTTGAGGGGCTCATCCCCTTCACCTCTGGAAACCTTAGCTGTCTCCAGCTGGCTATGTAGGCTCTGTTCTCCTTCCATCCAGGTAGCCATATTGCTAGCTCGATGATGCGTCTATTCGCTGCCAAGGTGGCTTCTCTCATGCTTTCCATGTCCCCAGCTTGCTGCATTTTCTCTAGGGCTTCGTCCAGTTGTTTGTCTTCGACGCTATGCAGGTTGTAGCCTTTTTTCTCTTTGTGCTTGGAGTGGAATTGTCTATGGAGTTCTGGTAGGGGTGTGCTTGCCACGTCTGCCCAAAAGGCGAGTTGGTAACGCTTTTCCTCTACTTCCTCCGCGCACTGCTGCCACGTAAGAGGTGTGCCTATCAGCTCCACCCCACACTGTGCCGCAGATTGGACGAGTTGGCGTATGAGTACGGTGACTTTCTCCGAGGGGACGTAACAGATGCTCAGGCTGAGTCTTGTGCCGTCCTCCTTCATTAGTATGCCATCGTCGCCTGTTTTGATGTAGCCTGCCTCGGCAAAGGCAGCACGTGCCTTGCTGGGCTGGTAGCTGTAGGGGGTGATTTCACCTGCCTTGGGGGTGAGTTCTCCGTAGCCTTCGCTAAAGCAGCTGAGGCGTTCATACTCCCCGCGGAAGAGTCTGTCTAAGGCGGGATTCATGTCCATGGAGTGGAGTAAGCCTTGGCGTAGTTTTAATTGCGGCAGTGTCTTGCAATTGAGGTAGATGCCGTAGGTAGGCAAGGGGTAGTTGGCGATGAATCGGCGTTTTTCTATGCGCCCTTCATAGACATGTTGGTGTTGCAGTTTTTCCTGCCACGCGGCTATGTTGCGGGTCTGGTGAAATTGCAACTCGCCTCGCAAGAAGAGTTCCCAGATCTGCGCCTCGTCTTGTAGGAAGTGTATGTGTAGCTTGTCGAGGTTGTATCTGTAGCGATAATGGGGAAGCTGTGCTGCCCACCACTGGGGGACTTTGCTGAGGGTGATGCGGCGGTTGCGCTGCATGTCTTCTTCTTTTAATGTGTAAGCGCCAGTTGTTGGCGGCATGCGCTGGGCGTAACGTTCGATAAAGTCTGCGCCATACTCTGCGTAAAAGTGGGGCTCTGCTGGGTGTAGTAGCTGGGCAATGCGGTAGGGGGCTAGCAACTGCTTGCGGCGCAGTGTGACGGTGAGGTATTTTTCATCGCTGCTGTATAGGGTGATGCTTTCTATCTGCTGGCTGATGCCTTGCAGGGCAAAGGGATCGCGTGCTGCCTCGGAGCAGCGTACGTAGATGCCCATCAAGAAGTCACGAGCCCTCACAGGGCGACCGTTGGAGTAGCGCGCCTCGGGGTTGATGCGGTAGGTGACGCTGCGCCCGTCTTCGCTGACTGCCCATGCCTCTGCCAGTCCTGCTATGATGCCTTGCTGCGGGCACAGGGGGTGGAGCTGGACAAGGGGAATTTCTATGTTGTCAAAGAGGGTGAAGTTGAAGAACTCAAAACCACCGCCGCCAAAGCCTCGGAGGTGGGAGGGGAAGGGACCAACGTTGGCAAAGTGCAGCTCTCCACCTTTCTTTGCAGCGGGGTCGCCTATTTCTGCCAAGCCTTCTCCACTCTGCCAGTGCAGTTTACTGGGGATTTGCTCCTCTGTGTGTACAATCAGCTGGGGTAGGCTGCTGATGTATTCCATCATGGCAGCAGGGTAGGGGGCTGCTACTTCGCTATAGTCGCTAGAGCTGTTTGTGTGCTTTTTCTCTCCACAAGCACTGGTTAAAAGTAAGCAGAGGAGGGCAAGGAGTAGTGGAGTGAGGCTATTCTGTCTCATGCTTTGGGTAGTTGGAGGGTCTTGATACAAAAAACCACCGACGCAGAGGACGGTGGTTCTTCGTTTTTAGGGAAAATTGTGTTATGAGGTGGCTTTAGTCCATCTGTGTGCGGGTGAAACCGTACTTGCTCTGGAAGCCAAGCTCTTCTGGGAATTCGGAGAAACCAGACCAGGAATTGTATTCCTTGAGACCGTTACGACCGCAGCTGCCTTGATAAGGAGGACGGTATGTGTTCTTGTAGGTGGGTGCCCAGAAGGTCACCAACTCATACAGACCATAGCCCATGCGGTTGAATGTGCGTGCAAAGCCGTCTACTACACCTACTGTTGCGCCAGCATAGTTGCCTTCGCGGCCGTTCCAGCGGATGATGGTGAGGGGGATTTCCTCAATGGCAAAGAGAATGTTGCCAATGGCGCGACCCAACTTGCGAGTTGCTGTGTATTCAGAAGCGGGAGGTGCTTGAATATCAGCGAAAGATGTCGCAGCAAGTGTGGTTACCAAAGCTGTTGAAAGGAGAAAGCGTTTCATGATGGATGTATTTTTAGCATCTTTTTCTCGGGGGCGCAAGCAGAAAATGGATTTTTGTCGTATTTTTTTGCATCTTTTTTTGTTCGTGTTGCTCTCAAGATGATGAGAATCGGATTGCTTTGTGGTTATAACTTGCTTGTAATGAAGAATAAGGCTTTATTTGAGGTTTTCTCCCCAGCCAGCGCTGGGTAAGGACTATTATCACTAGGGCGGAATTCTCCATTGCATGCAGGCGCATTTTTGTATAATATATGGGCGTGAACTGGTCTCCACTCAAGCTAGGATTGCTAAGCCTTCTTTTGCTCAGCCTCAATTGCCCTGCGCAGCAAGAGCGACGCTCTGCTCAGCAGGAGCGCAATCCTACACCCCCGCCCGCAGAGCAGGAGGCTGGTGATGACGGTATTATTGAGACAGTGCGCTTAGGTGGTGAGGACTCTCAGCCTGAACAGCAGCAGGGAGTCACCCAAGAAGGTATTGACATCCTCATCCCCGAAGACGAGGAGGAAAATATCTCCGAAGACCCCGAGCAGGTTAAAAAGGACAAGAAGGACACCACAGCGCCCATGCATGAGCAGGATGATGTGCGCGATCCCTCCGTCCATGACCCCTCGCGCGTTGCACATGCGCTGACGCGTGCTGATGCTCGCACTATGTCGCTGACCATCCCCGCCCCGCGTGGCATGATAACAGACCGTACGGGTGCGGCTCTGGCATACTCCGAAGTAGCCTACCAGCCCTCCATTCTCTTTGGGCAGCAGCAGGATGAAAGCGATGAGCACATACTCTCCATTGCCCGACAGGTCATTGCTGACTACGAGGCCTTGGGTATAGAAATTCTCGAAAAAACAGACAAGCAGCTCCTCAACCACTACCACAACCGCTGCTGGCTGCCTCTTTCTATAGGTAAAATCATGAAAAGGGAGCAAGTTGCGCCCCTGAAAGAGCAATTGGAAGCGGTCCCAAACAGCCAGCTTACCGCGCTCTACATACGCCGTTACCCAGAAAAAGCCACAGCGGGTCACATGTTGGGCTACACGGGGACAAAGGCAAAGTTGCCCATAGGTCCCATCAACCACAAAGACCCCATTTTTGCGCGTCAGGAGGGAAGGGCAGGCTTGGAAAAAAGCTTTGACCAACAACTGCAAGGACGCGACGGAGTCTGGCGACTCATGTTCAATGAAAAGGGTAAGAAAATCCTTGATGAGCTGCAAGTCAGTCCCAAGCCCGGTGGCACCTTGGTGACAACACTCAACCTCGTCTGGCAAAAAGCTGCAGAGCAATCCCTACGAGAAAACACCGAAGGACGCGGTGCCTTTGTGATGATAGATTGCCACACAGGCGAAATAGTCGTCATGGCGAGTGTGCCTAATTTTGACCCCAATGTCTTCATCCCCTTCATCACTCAAGAAGAGTACGACAAGCTGCGCAACGACAAGGATACGCCCCTTGTCTCCCGCGCCTTTGCTGGGGTGTACCCGCCCGCCTCCACCTTCAAAACCATCACCATAGCCGCCGCCCTGCGCTATAATGTTATCAAGGAGAATACCTACATCTACTGCCCCTACAGCGTGCGCATAGGTGGGCATGAGTTCCGCAACCACTCCTCCTTTGAGGGCTCTATCAACTGCGTTACCGCCCTTGTCCTCTCCAATAACCCCTTCCTTTACCAAATAGCTGCCACCAATGAAAACAAGCTGGGCGCGGCTCGCCTCACAGAAGTCGCACGCCGCATGGGGTTAGGCGCGCGCTCTGGCATCCCTATACCTGATAAGTCAGGCAACGTGCCCGATGAGAACTGGATGTACCGCAGCTACGGACGTGGCTTCATGCAAGGTGATGCTGCCAATATGGCCATTGGTCAAGGCCCTCTCCTTGCAACGCCTCTTCAGATTGCCCATGCTATGACTCCCATAGCCAATGGTCGCTACCTGCCCAAGCTGCAGCTCATACGCCAAATTCATGACAGAGACGGCAACGTCGTTTACCAGTTCAACCCCGAGGTGCAGAGCAATCTCTCCGACATGGAAGAGGCCTTTGCAGTTGTGCGCAAGGGGATGAGTGGTGTGGTCAATGGTGGCACAGGCCGACGCGCCACCCTCAGCTATGTTGAAAATGCGGGCAAAACAGGTACCGCCCAGTGGGGAAAGCCCTCGGATGACTGCCGTCTTGCATGGTTTGCTGGCTTCCTGCCTGCTTCCAATCCGCGCTACGCCTATGTTGCACTCTACGAAGGCAGCCCAGGGCAGCGCATATCTGGTGGTCACATGGCCGCCACTATCGTTAAGAGCTTCTTTGAAAGCATACGCCCCAGCCTAGAGGAAAGCCTCAAGGAAGACCCCTTTGTCATCAACCTAGAAACAGGACGCATCGACATAGACACCAGCGTCTACACCAAAGAAGAACTTGACGCAGCACGCGCTGCCGCGGAACATATGGAGCAAGACCACATACGCCGCGAAGAAGAAATACGTCAACACGAAGAAGACGCCGACCGTCGTAACAGTACCAACAACTGGGGCAGCGGACGCCGCCGCCGTTAAATCAATTTTTTTTAAAAATCTCCTCATACCCCACAGCATACCATGTCACAGCCCAATTCAACTTACCGACAAATGGAACTCAACCCAAAAGCCGCTGACGGTGCTCATAGTGCCGAAGATGCTCAAAAAAACATAGAGCACGCCCGCGCCCAAGCCGACTACTACCAACAGCAGCATATAGAGCTGGAAAAAACCAAGCGCGACAAACAACTTTTTGCTGCCCAGCTTAATGAGCTAGGCATGAGTATTCATAACATCACAAGGCGATTGGAGCAGGAGATAAAAGACCTTGATGGCGAAAAGCAAGCCCTTACAGAGGTTTATCAATGCCTCACCCGTCACCTCCAAATACTCTCTGCCCTCGACCCCACGGACTGGAGTAACGAAGGCATTAAAGAACGCCTCCTCGAAGCCCTGCCCAAGCTAGATCGCGCAGAAAACGACCTCAACGAGGCCTATGCAGGCGTGCGCCGTTATCACTTTACCAAGATTTTTGATGTGGATCCCCTGGCCACCCGCCGCTGGGGCATCAATTGGACACAGCTGCAAGCAGAAATCCTGCGCGGAGTCTTTTTTCATCTTCCCCTCCTTGTTCTACTTGTCATGGGCTTTGGACTGTGGTACATTTTTTCTTAAATATCAGCTATGTCAGAATCCCTCATTGATGTCGATTACATCGCAAAACTCGCCAAGTTAGAGCTTAGCGAAGAAGAATGCGCGCGCTACAGCGAAAACCTCGGTATGGTCTTAGAGCATATTGAACTACTCAAACAATGGGACATAGAAGGCGTGCCCCCTATGAGTCATCCCATGCCCGACACAGACGCACTGCGCCCCGATAGTCCTACCGCTAGCCTCAGCAACGAGGAAGCACTCCTCAACGCCCCTGCCGCCCTAGACGGACAGATACGCGTCCCCAAAGTCGTAGAATCCGCGCACTAATCACACATTTTACCCTTTCTGACACATATGTTTTTCGGAAGCATCACCCACTGGAAGCAGCAACTGCAATCAGGAGCTGTCACCCCCACCCAACTCGTAGAACAACTTTGCGAGCAAATAGAGAGCAGCAATCCCAGCATTAATGCTATTATCTCCTGGGACAAAGAAGCCGCCCTCAAAGCCGCCGCAGAGGCTGATATCAGCCTCCCGTTGGGTGGTATACCCATCCTCATCAAAGACAACATCAACGTCAAGGGTGAGCCCATGCGTTGCGCCTCGCGCATGCTAGAAAACTTCATCGCCCCCTATGATGCCACCTGTGTAGAACGCCTCAAGGCAGCAGGCGCAATCCCCCTAGGGCGCGCCAACATGGATGAGTTTGCCATGGGTTCATACGGCAAAAACTCCGCCTACGGCACCACCGCCAACCCCTGTGATGCAGAACGCAGCCCCGGTGGCTCTTCCAGCGGATCGGCAGCAGCCGTCGCCTCTGGCATGGCCATCGCTGCCCTTGGATCTGACACTGGCGGATCAATACGCCAACCCGCCTCCCACTGTGGCATCGTCGGCATGAAGCCCAGCTACGGACGCATTTCGCGCTACGGCCTCGTCGCCTTTGCCTCCTCTCTGGATCAGATAGGGCCTCTTGCCCAGAATGTGGAAGATACAGCACTGCTCCTCAATGCCCTCTGTGGATACGATAGCAAAGACTCCACCAGCAGCCCACGAGAAGAAGAAGACTTCACCGCCTGCATAGGACAAAGCGTAGCGGGCAAGAAAATAGGCATAGCTAGTGAATACCTCAATGATGGTAACGAGTCCGCTGTCAACGCCTCCTTGCAACGCGCCATCGCGCAGTTAGAAGCCCAAGGCGCGACCGTCGTCCCCATCTCCCTGCCGCACACCGAAGCCGTTGTTTCCACCTACTACATCATCGCCTGTGCAGAAGCCTCCTCCAACCTCTCACGCTTTGACGGTATACGCTACGGACACCGCTCTGCGGAGGCCAAAGGACTAGACGAGCTCTACACCCGCTCACGCAGTGAGGGCTTTGGAGCAGAAGTCAAACGCCGCATTATCCTAGGCACCTACGTCCTCTCCAGCGGTTACTATGACGCCTACTACGGCAGGGCTCAAAAAGTCCGCACCCTCATCGCCAGAGACTTCACCGCTGCCTTCGAGCAAGTGGACTTTATCCTAGGTCCCGTGTCCCCCAACAGCGCGCCAAAACTGCATAACAGCGGGCTCACCCCCCTGCAAACCTACTTGGCTGACATCTACACCATCCCCTCTAACCTCGTGGGATTGCCTGCCATCAGCATCCCCTGTCCACAGGAAGAAGGACAAATGCCCGTAGGTATCCAACTCATCGCGCCTCACTACGAAGAAGCCGCTCTCATAGGCGTCGCTCATGCACTGGAGACAAGCTTGAATAGCTAAACCCTGCGCGTAGCGTAGAAGGGATTCCCAAGGACTCAGTCCTTGGGCAGTGCCCGAGGCGACAGTGCTTTAAAAAATCAAAACGTCCGCCTAGAATAAGCTGCCCGGCGATCCTGTCCAGTTACACTGTCGCCCACGCGAAGCGTACAGAAAGGCGTAAACCAACACAGCAAACTCATCAACCACATCCCCAAAAAACATGAGCACACTCCCCGTCATTCTCAGCATAGCAGGCAGCGACTGTAGCGCTGGAGCTGGACTACAAGCCGACCTCAAAGCAGGCATGGCTAACGGTAGCTACCCGCTCACCGTCCTCACCTGCGCTGTTAGCGAAGTACCGGGGCTAGTAGAAAGCATCATCGAAATGCCCGCAGAATTTGTAGCCTCCCAACTGCAACTCTGCCTAGCTCACTACCCCGTCCGCGCCATCAAAGCTGGCATGCTTTACAGCTCAGCCATCGTCCAGAGCGTTGCCAAGGTACTACGTGAGCACAACCCCATCCCCCTCGTCATCGACCCTGTCATGATAGCCACAGCGGGAGAGTCCCTCATGCAGCAGGAAGCCATAGCCTGCTACGAAAGAGAACTCATCCCCCACTGTGCCGTCCTCACCCCCAACCTTGATGAAACCGCAGCCCTCGTTGGCGCAAGCATCAAAACAGCCCAGCAACTAGCCGAAGCCGCCCAACAACTAGCTCAACGCTACAACTGCGCCATTCTTGCCAAAGGAGGTCACCTAGCTGGTGAAGAGTGCATAGATATCCTCGTCCATGCTGATGGTAGTCAGCGTAGCTGGACACACCCACGCATTGAAGGTGTGAGCACCCATGGCACAGGCTGCACGCTGTCTGCGGCCGTGGCTGCGCAACTCTCACAGGGCAAGGAACTAGAAGAAGCCGTGGAATGCGCCCTGCGCTATGTGGAACGCGTTATCAGTCAAAGCCTCTTTTGGACAGAGCCCGTGCCCATGCAGGCTCTCGCGCAAGGTTAAACCTTGCGCGTAGCGCGTGCACTGTATTAGGAGAAAAATAGCTCCGCGACCTCTCTTTGCGAATTGCGAGAAGTCGTCTTAATTAGACGTGTTGCTTTTCAATAAAAGTTATATATAACTAACATTGGAATTTTTTTAATTATTGATATTAGGTGTATTGTAGAAATGAGAATGACTAACAATTAGGTGTTCTTTTGTTGACAGGTGAAAATATCTTGTTATACTAGCGACGCATATTCACCACCTACTTGTAGTTTTACTGCAGATAAATACACATCACCACTCAACATGCGAATCAATACAATTGTCGGATTCATTTTGTCCTCGCTTCTCAAGACGAGATCTACTCGTTTTTTACTTTCAGCAACATCACTGCTCGCATGCGAGTTATCATTCAGTGCTCAGTACGGAGTTACCGTAAAAGAATTGAACAACAATAAGAATACAGTTTACTCAACGAATTCTTTTGTGCCCTACACTCAAAGTTCTTTAAGTGTGAATTCTTTGGCTGTGATGCCAATCAATCTCACCAATACATTAAGCACAAAAAATATCGATATTAATTTCTCTGATTACCCACTCCGCTTCCAAAATAATAGCATTACCCATTTTGCCTACGGCGGCAACAATAATAGCGAACGCGTTAGCGGCGACTACGAAGGCAATATCAACATCACCACCAGCGGTGGTTATGCCAAGGTACTTTTAGGCGGTAATTACGGCAATGCAGGAGGCAGTTCCTTTACCGGCAACACAAAGATTACAGTGACGAGTGATCGCTTTGTTAATATTGCTGGTGCTAGTTACCTTACACATGATGTGGACTCACAATTTAACGGCAGTACATCGGTCATTATTAATGAACTACTTGACTATACGAATACCAGAGCATATCAGCATTCAGAATTTGCAGGAGGCATAGTCGCAGGCGGATACCTAGGCGGTCTCTACACGGGGTCAAGCACTGGCACTCCTACCAATAACGTCATTGCGGGCAACACGCAAGTCACAGTTGATTTGAGCGGTAAAAGCGGACAGTTTAAGAAAATAGT
Source organism: uncultured Akkermansia sp. (assembly GCA_964604535.1). Lineage (GTDB taxonomy): Bacteria > Verrucomicrobiota > Verrucomicrobiia > Verrucomicrobiales > Akkermansiaceae > Akkermansia. The sequence goes on along the minus strand of CAZRZE010000009.1, from coordinate 11,787 downwards.
ATTAGGTGGCTCTGCCCTTTACGGTGGCGTAGATGCCAGCACATCAGGCACAAGCTCTGTAGTAATAACCAACGCTGAAAGTGTCACCTTTACTGGATTTGTGGCAGGGGCTGGGTTCTCCTATAGCAAGTCAGGAAATAGCACCACCAGCGAAAATACAGGGAACAATAAGAGCGATCTGACTGTAGCAGATGTTTATCTCAACATTGATAGTGGTACTTTTTTATCTGATGTTGTAGGTGGCGGATTTTCCGCCAGTGGGGGCGATATAATCACGGGAAATATTTATACCACAATTACTGGAGGTACCTTTCAGAACGACATTATAGGTGCTAGTGCCGTTGGCAATACCATTTCTGAAACAGATGGCTCTCAGACCGACTTTACTGTGGGCAAGGTGGTCACTCAGGATGTTTTCTTAAGCATATCAAATGTCGATACCCAAAAGAATATTGTAGGGGGTCATATGGTAGGTGGACCTGATAATTATGACTCCTTGGGCAGCTCATCCGTAGGGGATATCACCATCACCATTGGTGGGTACGATGAATCAAACAAGGCCTTGGGTGGAACATATAACGACATCTACGCAGGCTCTGCCATCGTCTCAGGTAGTTCTGCAGAGTTCACCCAAGGACACATGACAATCAATCTCGAGACGGGTCAAATGCAGAGCGACGCACGAATCATCGCTGCTGGTCACGTTTCTAATGGTACGACAAAGCTCATCACTGAAAGCACCAGCGTAAAAATCGGACAGGACATGCAGTTTCTCTCCAATGTAACAGTCAGCGGTGGTTACAGTCCGTCAACAGAGCAGGGGACTAACACTGCTATAATCAACGGCAATAAGTTGCTTCACTTTGACGATGATAGCTACAGTAATCTAGGAGAGACGCATTTCTACAGATTTGATGAAGTTAAAGTGGATCAGTCCACCGCCCATGTGCAACTAGAAGGCAAGACCACCGTAGCCACGCTAGACAGCGAATATCTCACCAAATCGGGTGCAGGTAGCTTGAGCGTAGAAGCAGGCGCAGGCCGCAGCGACGTAGATGTCACCGCAGGCCACATCACCATCACCACCGATCAGGCCAATAGCACCCTTGGAAACATCAATATCCAAAGCGGCGCCAGTGCGAGCACAGACCTGCTCACCATTTCCAATAATGAAACCGCCGCCGCGGGGCTCTCTGTTAACAATGTTACAGGCAGCGGAACACTGATAAGCAGGCAAATTGAAGTTAAGCAAGACTGGCAGCAAAGCCAACTGCATGTCCAAGCCAGCGAGGAATTCCGCATGACATCAGCCACTGACGTACACCTCCAGTCTCTTAGCACAGAGCGAATCCTCATGGATAACAGTAACCATCTCCATGTAGAAGGAGTACTGAAAGCTAGCTATATCAAGCTGGATGAATACCTCAGCACGCCAACGAGCACTAGCACGCCTTACATCACCGCGAGCGATATGATCAGCGGGGCAGGTGATTTCACCTTTGATATCTCTACTGAGACATTCAACAGCATGCTCATCCAAAATGGTTTGCAGCCTTACTTGCTTGCTGATTTGAGTATCGAAGCACTTGCAACAGCTGATGAGAAAAGCTTTGTCTTCCAAATAGATGGCGTTGGTACAAGCGACACCCTAGTATATGATTCCGTCAAATTCACCCTCGGTGTAATCAATGAGGATATCTACATCTTTACAGATCAGGGATTCAACAATGTACCAGAGCCGGGGACAGCGACCATCAGTCTCGTCATGCTAAGTGGCATGCTCCTGCGCCGTCGTCGCCGTAAATAAAGAGAAATGTTTAGATGCTGAAAGCCGCGATTATTGTACTTTAAAACTCGCGGAACATAGATGAAACTAATGGAGATGACGCGTACGCATTGTTAATACGTGTTTGATAGTTATCAGGAGAATAAAAATCAAGACATCAAACAGTGCTCGTGTAAAAATCGTGCAAACGATTTGATGACTGTTTTTCCCAACAAAGGCAAAAACTATATCCAGGAAAGGCTGAAAAAATGCATTTGGTAAGTTCATGCACGATATGGAGTGAATAATAAGCAATAGTAAGGTATGAGATCCAATAAAGCTAAGTAAGGTGCTGACGTAGTTTGCTTTGTCCAGTATTTTGCAAGCGATAATAAACAAATAACTGCTTGCAAGCACCCCTACAATACCTATAAGATGTCCACCTACTTTTAATCCTCGTAGGTCAGCACGATCGCCATAGATATAGAAAACACAAGTAATAAGAGTACACAGCGAAATTACGTACCATTTGCTCTTTTGCTCGAGGAATCTCGTTTTTTTCATTAGGTATCCAGAGTATACTATCAGAAAGCAGAATATACCAGATTGCAAGGTAAAGGGGAGTGCTATATAAGGATAGCTATAATAAGACGCCAAGGCTAGTAGACAAAAAGTGATGCCTATCCAGTTATTCTTTCTTGATAAAATAACGCCTACCGACGACACAAAAAGAAGTGGTAAGAAATAGAGTGGGGAATAGTAAGTTAGAGTACAAAAATCCCACACAATATGCTCTGTTTCTCCTATGCGATCACTTACAAGTAATACCCTTAGAAAAATTGTTTTCGCGTTAGCAAGGATAGCCGTAAAGCTAGCGCCGTATGCGAGTTGAACTAACATAGCAGTGATTATAAAAAGCACTCCACCTATGATGTAAGGGAGAATGAGCTCTTTAAAACGTTTTTTGATATGCTCAATATTCGACAAACGATCAGATATGAAATAACCAGACAGTAGTAAAAAAACAGGCAAAAAATTGATGATTTTAGTTATCGGTTGAAATCTCGGATCGTGGCTTGGTATGTAGTGAAAAATGATGATTCCCAATAAGGCCGCTCCTTTCGCTATATCGAAATAACGGAGTCTTTGATTAATAGTCGGCGATGTGCATTGAATTTCATTCATAATTCTATTGTGAACTCTTCAGCTGTATTCATGTGATTTGTATCATATTTACTATAATTGAGCAAGTTCTATCATGTGTTTTCTAGCTTTAAATCATGAGAAACAAGGACGAATATATAGAAGATAACAACAATAGAATGATGGTTTAGAGCTTTGAGCTGATATTCCACCCCATTTCCAACTGCTTTATCCCTGATCCGCAACCGGTTTGGGAAGAATGCTACCGCGTGCTCAACGTCGGTGGCAAACTGCTATCGGGTCTCATCAACCCTATCCTCTACCTCTTTGACCTAGATGCCTTTGACAAGGGGCAACTCATCGTTACTAACAATATAGCCACCTGTGCGCTAAAGTAGCGCTAAAGTATTTCTCCATTAACAAAGAATAGGGTATAGTATACCCTAAGAAGAAAATGTCTTGCAAAAGCGTAGTTGTGAGGCTATATTACAAAAAATACGCTACGCCTAAGTAAAATGATAGAAATTATTGCGCAAGAACCCATCTCTTCTGGATCTCATAGAGTTATCTATGCTCATCCGACTGATGAGAACAGAATTCTTAAAATTACAAATTTTGAGACCTTGCGCGGCCGTAGGGCAACCTCTAAATGGACAAAAAGAATACGCCCACTTGCAACCTTTGATGAAACGAATAAAGAGTTGAAAGCTCTGCGCCTATGGCATAAAAAGTATGGTGATGCAATTTACGCACACATTCCTCGCTTTTATGGAATGGTGGAAACATCAAAGGGCTTGGCCATGGAGTTGGATTTCATCCACAATGAAGGAAAGGTAACATCCTTGCGGGGATTTATCAAGGAAAATGGGAAAACTGATGCTATCAGGAAGGCTGTTGATGACCTAGGTCGCTTCATTACAAAATACAGTTTAATTATCAGAGATTTTGCACTAGCAAATGTCGCTGTTAAGCTTGTTGATGGTCAGCCTGTATTGTATATTATTGATGGTTATGGATCTTCTGAATTAATACCTGTGTCGAGAATACCCATGATTGCAAGACAGAAGGCAAAAAGGCGTTTTCGTCGATTCTATAAAGCCTTTGAAAAGGCGTAAGGTAATCTGTATTAGAAAGTAGCAAATCGTGAGTATGCTAGGAAATATAATCTGGATTGTTTTTGGTGGATTCTTCCTTGCTTTGGAGTACTTCTTAGTAGGGATTATGTTCTGCATTAGTATTATAGGTATCCCCTTTGGCCTACAATCCATCAAAATGGCGCATCTTTCCCTCTTTCCCTTTGGTAGAACCAGCGTGCTTACAGAAAAGGGAAGTGGTATTCTCTACACACTAATGAACATTTTGTGGCTGCTCACAGGCGGCATATGCATATCGCTAACTCATCTCATACTGGGACTATTTTTCTGCCTCACCATCATAGGCATACCCTTTGGGCTACAGCACTTCAAACTTATGGCTGTAGCCTTTACCCCCTTTGGGCGGAAAATTATCCCCATTGAGAGAGCTAGTTGATGGGGTATAATAGGTGAATGTGCATAAAGATAATTATTCTTTAGTCTAGTGGCAATGTAAGCATGATAATGCGAGAAATAGCAAGAAGAGTCTAGCCTCTCAAAAAGAAGCTAAACTCTTGAAAAGGAGGCGATAATGAGTAGATTTAAGCCGCCTTGCGCCTTCTGCGTGCGAGTAATCCCGCCAGTGCTAGCAAGCTCAGCGTTGCCGTGCTGGGCTCAGGGACGACATGAAAATTAACTCTCCATTGCGTTCCTGTATTGATGATATTGTAACTGAATCCCTCGGAACGCAAATGTTTACCTTCAAAGTTAAGCATAACACCACCCATCATGGTGGTTAGGTCGCTGTCAGAGTTTACGAGAGTAAAGGTATCTCCGTCCGTAAGCGTGTAGTTACTAATGTCCAAAAGGATACCTGCTGTATTAAGTGCGCTATCCACTCCTTGCAAGTACAGTCTATCATACACTGATGAGTCCGTGATGGAGAATTTAATGAGAGAAGTGTTAATAATTGCATTGGTGCTTATTACTGTTCCCTCAATAATGATTTGAGAAGAACTGCCAGTATCCGCGAAGGGAGCGGGGTTACTGATATCGTTATTTAAAGTACCACCCTTGAGTATCAGTGTACCACTGTTGTTAATTTCGTTGCCTGTGCCCAGGTAGCTAGCGTTACTTTGAACCTTGCCGTTTGCATTAATATTGAGAGTGACTTTTGTGAGTTCACTCTTGCTCGCTATTAACAGATTATCGATTATGGAGACTTCGGCGTTCCCTTCAACGGTAAGTGTAGTGTCATTTGCAGATGTAAGATTGTAGCTGGCACCACTCATCACAGTGACTCCTGATTGCGTAGCTCCTTTGATATTGCCAATGGTGCCTTTTCCCTGTAGGGATAAATTGACATTTTCTTTAACAATGAGGCCTCCCGCCTTTAGCGAAGTAACGACGTGATTCGCAGTATTATTATTCACAGAGAGCGTACCTGTTCCTAGATCTACTTCAGCACCTGCAATTGAACCCGTAACAGTTAAGTTCTTGTTCTCCGTTTTTACTGCACCTGTTTTCAAAAGGTTTTTAATCGTTTCATCATTATTCAAAATGATCTTTGTGCCTCCTGCAATATTAAGGTCTATTGAATCAGAAATAATATGATTGATAGAAAGCATACCTACGCTAAGAGAAAGACTTTCTGCTGTTAATGAACCTATGTTACGATCGGCGATATTATTATTCACTGAAAGATTGCCTGTACCTAGGTCTATATTTGCACCTGAAATTGTCCCCGTAACGGTTAAATTTTTATTCTCTGATTTTACCGTACCTGAACCCAAAATATTCTTAATTACTTCATCATTATTAAGAACGACTCTTGCTCCTGTCGAAATAGATAGATTTGCTGAATCAGAAGTTATACTATTGACAGAAAGCGTACCCGCACCAAGAGCGAGCGTTCCTACTGTTAATGAATTGATGCTGCGATTGAGGATATCATTATTGACAGAGAGAGTGGCTGTATCTAGGTCAATATCTGCACCTGAAATTCCCCCCGTAACAGTTAAGTTTTTGTTCTCTGTCGCTACTGTGCCTAGACCTAAAAGATTTCTGATTGTTTCATCGTTATTAAAGATGATCCTCGTCCTAGCTGCGAAATTAATGTCTGTAGAATCAGACATAATGTGATTGATAGAAAGCGCGCCTGTATTAAGAGAAAGATTTCCTGCTGTTAATGAACCAATAGAGCGATTGCTGATATCATTATTGACAGAAAGAGTAGCTGTATCTAGATCAATATCTGCACCTGCAATTACACCCGTAATAGTTAAGTTTTTGTTCTCTGATTTTACCTTACCAGTATTAAAAAGGTCTTTGATCGTTTCTTCGTTATTAAGAATGACTGTTGCTCCTGCCTCAATATCAAGGTCAGTTGTATCTGATGTTATACTATTAACACTAACCGTGCCTGTATTAAGGTCAAGTAGACGTGCTGTTAAGGAGTCAATGAGGCGATTATCTATATCATTGTTCACAGTGAGAGCACCTGTGCCTAGGTCAATATCTGCACCTGCAATTGTCCCTGTAATAGTTAAGTTTTTGTTCTCTGATTTTACCGCCCCTGTATTAACAAGGTTTTTAATCGTTTCATGATTGTTCAAAATCACCCTTCCGCTACCTGCAATATAAAAGTCAGTTGAATCATTTACAAGATCATTGATAGAAAGCGCACCTGTATGAACAGTAATACTTCCTGCTCTTATAGAGTCAATGAGGCGATTGGCGATATCATTATTCACAGTGATAGAGCCTGTACCTAGGTCGAAATCAGCGCCTGAAATGGATCCTGTTATTTGTAGGTTTTTATTCTTCGTTTGAATAGTGCCAGTATTTGAAACGTTTTTGATCATTTCTGAATCTTTCAGAATGACTCTTGCGTCAGCTGCAATATTAAGATCCATTGAATCAGTAGTTATCATACCGATAGTAACCGTGCCTGCGTTAATAGTAAGATTTCCTGCTTTTAATGAAAAAATATCGTGTAAGTCGTAATCTTGATTCACTGAGAGAGTACCTGTACCTAGGTCAATACCAGCTTCATCAATTCTCCCATTAATGGTTAAATTTTTATTCTTGGTTTGTAAGATGCCTGTATCGTCACCTAATAGGTAACCGACCGTTACGCTATTATTAAAAATGACCTTTCCACCGAACTCAGTACGCACATCAGCTGAAGGGGAAGTAAAATCATTGATGGTAACCGTACCATACCTTACACCAATTGATGCTGTTGTTAATGAGTCGACGCTTTGATTATGATCACTAGATTGAAATAATATGTGTTGTGATGCTATTAAAGTACCAGTACTGGATAGTGTCCCATTAATGGCTATGCTGGCAGCACGTATAGTGCCGTTATTTGTAACGTTTTTAACATCGATGAATTTAAGAGAGGCTATCTCCCCTTCGTTTTCCGTTACCAAGTTTATGTTCCTGTTTAAGGAGTTTTGTATGGTAACCTTCCCATTCTCAACGTGAAGTGTGCCTGCGACTAAATCACCAATTGTTTGATCTTGCGCTAGCCCTAATAAAGTAAGAGTTCGACCAGCGTCTAAGGTAATTTTCCCGTTATCAAGTCGCTCATGAATATGCGAAACCTCATATGGAGAATAAACACCAGTAAAAATGGTGAGATCAGTTTTTTTTACTATAATTCGCCCTGAATTTTGGACGGTATAAAAGGTGCGATCGCCAGCCCCGGCATAATTGATGCTCAGTGTACCTCTGTTAACCTGCACTGCAACAATCTGCTTCAATGCGTCTTCGTGGGAGCGAATAATGAATTCTTCGTCATCCTTTACCGTAGCTAGATATAAACTTGCAAGGCTTTGTGCCGCAGCATTCTCAACCTCGCCCTTCTGATTAAAGATAACTGCAGACCCATCGCGAGGAATAGATGGAACCGGAGAAGCTGGATTTATTGTCCAGTGAGTAAAATCTGTCCAACTTCCTGTACGGTAGCCGTTGAATTCTGTCCCTTTAAAGGTAAATGTCTGTTGTGCATGAGCAAAATTCATTGTTGTTGCAACGGCTAGCGTTGCAAATGTGTAGCATGCATAAAGTGAACGACGAAGTGCTAAATTTAGTTTTGTTTTCATTGTGTGTGAAGTAACTGTTGCTAATATATAATTAGTAGGAAATGTTGTCAAGAATTAAAATCCACCCAAACAAGTAGGAAGGTCAGATAGAGTCAGTGTAACTTAACTTTCGCAATGATTTGCAATTTCCTATATGGCATAACACCTTGGAAAGTAAGTGTTCCCATGTTCCTCTGCAAATGCTCCCTTTATCGCTATTGTGCAGCTGCGCACTGATTGAGGAGAATATAATTCTTAAAAAATTATAAATTTTAAGAATTTGCGAGGCCGTAGCAAAACCTCTGAATGGGCAAAATGAATGTGCCGCTTGCAACCTTTGGTGAAAGCAATAAGGGGTTGAAAGCTCCGCGTCTATGGCATAAAAAGTATGGCGATGCAATTTACGCACACATTCCTCACTTTTATGAAATGGTGGAAACATCAGAGGACTTGGTCGTGGAGTTGGATATTACATCCAAAGCGAGGGAGAGGCGACATCCTTGCGGGCATTTTGCCTCCCTATCAATGGGGTATAGATGCGCTATTGCGTCGGCGACGAGCCAGCTAGGCAGAGAGCGCCAATAGGCTCAGCGTGCCCGTACTGGGCTTTGGAAGCTCAAGAGTAATGCCTATAATATCGTAACCTATTGCCTCCAGCAGGTAGAGCTCTTGGCGCTGTACTGGTAGAATAGCCCATCACATAACGCAACTCATCGGATTCTTCCAAGTAAGCCTTGATGAAATATCACAAATTGTGGAAGCTAACTGTGGGCACATAGAACTTACCTTAGTCGCCTCTGAGCTGCACGAGTTCGGCGATGCTTGTTCTGGCGAGGGTGTAACGGTCGAATGATCCATTCTCGTATATGCGGAACGTATCAATGGGGGCATGAATATCCACCTTGTAGGCTAAAATGAGGTAATTGAGTACTTCTGTTGATTTGTAGCGTGCTGCCTGTGCAGCGGCTTCGGCGATGTTGTCTGGGATTCTCAGCTGTGGGTAGCTACGCAGTAGGTTTTGTACTTCAGGTAGGTCGTTTTGGGCACAGGCTTGATTTAGTGCTAGGTACGGGTAGTTGTGTCTCCACCAGCTACGCAATGTGAAGTCTAGTTTGCCATTGTGGTTGAGCTTTACAATGCGATTCTGCTGTGTCTCCGCATTGATCTCATAAAAGTAAGCGTCATAATCTGGTATGGTATCAAGCTCTACGGGGGCTTCGTTGGCTTTGCTCCATTGCATAATGCCATTAGCAGGCGTTCCTGATAAGCTTTGTGGAGGACCTAGTGCGCTGTATAGCTCTGAACTATCCCTGCCCATCAGCACTTGTAATGTATTTTGATTATCCGTTAAATATACACATGAGAGTAAGCTGCAACAAGCAGAAGTCAACGCGATGAGTGGTGCCCATTTCATGAGATTATCCTAATCTATTGATGTGCCTTTGAGAAGAATAATAAGGCTGGAATAATGAAATTTTGCGTCATGAAGCCTCCGCCCTAGCTAGGGCGGAGGCGGTAGTGGTGAAGTTGTGCCCTGTGCTGGGCGGGGGGGAGGGGGGCTGTTAGGGTGTCAGCTTGATGACAAAGCCACCACCTGGTGCCATATGGATGCTTGTCGGAACCTCGCTGAGGGGCATGCGGTCTATGGCAAAATCCTCTGCATTGCGTTCTGCGTTTTTGCCGTCTTTGAATATTTGTACTTCTCCGCTCTTGAGTCCTGTTAGCTCTGTGAGATTGATGGGGATATCTCTTGCTTGCCAGTTGTTGAGACCACCTAGGTACCAGTCTTTCCCCTTGCGGCGTAGGGTGACGATGTATTCGCCGACCTTGCCGTCAATAACGCGCGTTTCGTCCCATGTTGTGGGGATGGAGGCGATGAAGTTTGTCGTGCTCTCGTTTTTCTCGTAATTGGTGGGTGTGTCGCACATCATGTTGAGCGGTGCTAGGTAGATGATATACTGCGCTACTTGATGGGCTCTTGTGCCTTGGCTCATGGGCTTGTGGTAGTTGGGCATGTAGTCGCCCTTGCAGGAGTTAATCATCGCACCCTGTGTGTAGTCCATAGGGCCTGATGCCATGCGCAGGAAGGGGATGCTGACATCATAGGTGACGTGATCTACCTCTGGCTTTGCCCATTTCATGTTTTCTAGCCCATAGACGCCTTCAAAATTGAGGATATGGGGGTAGGTGCGCTGCAGGCCAGCGGGCTTGTAGGTGCCGTGCATGTCGAGCAGTAGGCGGTGGCGTGCGGCTGTCTGGGCTGCGCGCTCATGGAACTGCACCATGAGCTGGTCATCGCGATCCAAGAAGTCTACCTTGAATCCCTTTACCCCCATCTTCGCATAATGCTCGCAGACGCGCTCCATGTCGCGATCAAATGCGTAGTAACCTGCCCAGAGGATGATGCCCACGCCCTTGGACTTGCCGTAGCTGATGAGTTCCTCCAAATCAATCTCGGGCACAACCTGCATGAGGTCGTACTTCTTGTTGACTGCCCAGCCCTCATCAAGGATGACGTATTCGATATTATTCTTCGCGGCAAAGTCAATATAGTATTTGTAGGTCTGGGTGTTAACGCCTGTTTTGAAGTCGACGCCTTCGAGGTTCCAGTCATTCCACCATTCCCATGCGACCTTACCGGGCTTGATCCATGAGATGTCCTCTACTTTTGAGGGCGAGGCGAGGATGTAGCTTAGATCGCTATTGGCGAGGTCAATGTCCTGCCGCGCTATGGTGAGCACGCGCCAAGGAAAGCTGCGGGGGGCTGATACCTTTGCAATGAAGTCTTCGCGTGTCTTGACGATGGTTTGCAGATTATTATGCCCTGTGTGCTCCTCCACTGTGGCTGGGTAGGCAGCGTGGTAGCCTTTTAGCTGGCGTGTCTTCATCGGCGCGTGCATGAAAAGCCCTGGGAAATCGCGCAGGTCGCTTTCTGTGATGCTCACCCTCCTGCCCTGTGGGCCATCCACCATGAGGGGGAGGAACATGAGCTTGCTCTTGTCCAGCTTTGAGAGCGGGGCAGTGGTGTAGGTGTTTTCAAAGGAGCTGTGTAACTGCTGCTCAAAGCTCTCATGCAGGGATTTGCCAACGCTATCGTAGACAGGTGTATTCACATAGGGGACGGTCGCACTAGCGTCGTCGAGGAAGTTGATCTCCATCTGCTCATTTTTGATGACATAGTCGCCAGTCTTGTTGGAGATAAATCGATATGCAACACCATCATTGTAAGCGCGGAATTCAAGGCTCCAATCACCTTTGAAGTTAAGGCGTATGCCCTCATAGTTATCCTCAACGCTAGCCTTGGAATAAAAGGGAGATTCTATGCGACGGTTGACCTTTTCTTGCTGCTCATCAATCAGCGTGGGCGCTATCCCCCAATGCTCACCAGAGCCTAATGTCATGGAGATGGGGGAGGGGGCTATTATCTGGGTACCATCTTGGTACACATCAAACTGCAGCGTCTGCCCTACGTAGATATTGAGCTTTGTTGCTTGGTCAGGGGAAGAGATGCTAAAGGTCTGATTAGCATCAGCTAGTGCTATTTGTGATGATGCACAAAGAGTTAGCAGATAGGGTAATATTTTTTTGGGTTTCATGATGGATACGCCATGCTATGGCAATATGCTAAGCTAGCATAAATACCCCTTTGTCTGCAATGCTTTTTTGCGTCAAAGTAATCAAAGTAACCTGAGCGCATCAAAGAAGGTGCGTTTGA
>CAZRZE010000008.1:0-29861 GCA_964604535.1 uncultured Akkermansia sp. | reverse complement strand
GATTAACAAGCTCATGCGTGTGCAGAAGAAGCTGGTGCAGGACTTCGGTCGTGAACCAACGCCTGAAGAAATCTCTGCCGAATGCGGCATGCCTGTTGATCGCGTTAGCAATGTGCTCAAGATGGCTCAGCAGCCCATTTCCATGCAGCAGCCCGTAGGTGACTCTGACGATACTTCTTTCGGTGACTTCTTGGAGGACAAGAGCGCAGAAAATCCTATGGAAGGTGCATCCTTTGCCTCTCTGCGTGAGAAGCTCAGTGGTGTGCTCGGTACACTCAATGAGCGTGAACGCGCTGTGATAGAGCAACGATTTGGTCTCCGTGACGGCAACCCCCGTACTCTTGAGGAAGTGGGGCGTCAGTTTAACGTGACTCGCGAGCGTATTCGTCAAATTGAGGCGAAGGCACTGCGCAAATTGCGTCATCCAACGCGTATTAGTCGCATCAAGGGCTTCCTTGATTCTACTGAGACCTAAGGAGAACTCCCCTTAAGGGGACTTTTTTTAACTCTTTTGTGGTGATTTGAGATGTCTTGAATTGCTACAAAAGGGTTTTTTTTGTAAAATAACAGTTACATATTTGCTTGCAATATTGTCATAATACTGCTATAGTTCTCTTACTTACATTGTTCGTATGCGCGATAAAATTTCTATACCTGCAGTTAATGCTAATAACTCTGACCTAGAGAGGTTGGCCGATAGGACACGTCAAAGTCTGATTATGAGGTTGCAAGACTGGCAAGATCAGCGCAGTTGGGACGATTTTTATCGTACTTACTGGCGTCTCATCTACGGTGCCGCGATGAAGGCAGGACTGCGAGAGCAGGAAGCATGGGACGTGGTTCAAGAAACCATTCTCACCGTTGCCAAGCAGAGCAAAAAGAACATGTACGACCCTGAGAAGGGCTCTTTTAAATCATGGCTCTGGAATATCACGCGCTGGCGCATCAATGATCGCTTTCGCGATCGCAGAAAAGACCCTATCCTTGCCTCTGCTAGCGATGATGAGGAGAATAACAGCAACCCCATAGAAAACCAAGAAGATTGGTCAGGGGAGGGTTTTGAGAAAATCTGGGACGAGGAATGGCAGGCCAACCTGATGAAGGCCGCTATTGATAGGGTGAAGGTGAAGGTCTCCCCACAGCAGTTCCAGATATTTGATTACAATGTGCTGCGCGGATTTTCATCCCTTGAGGTGCGCAAGAAGTTGGGCGTGAGTATTGCTCAGGTCTACCTTGCCAAGCATCGTGTTGGGCAGGTACTCAAAAAGGAAATCAAGCACCTCCGCGATCAGGAAAATACTCCCCCTTCCCATGATAAAAAATGATACCACCGCAGAAGGACTTACTCAGGAGAAATCCGATAGCCAGTCTTCTGTTAAAAGAATAGCACTTTTTTTTTGGCTCAGCTTGTTACTGCTTTCGCTGCTTGCCCTGTGGCTCACGCCATGGAGCTATGGTGAGGCACATCCAGAGCGTCTTTACGCTGTACCATCTATTTTTCTGCTTCTGCTGCCTCTCTTTTTGATGATGAAGCGCGGCGGGCGCGCATCCTATTGGGTTAAGAACCGCACTTGGGTGAAGGTTTTGCTCCTTGCCTTCCTTTATAACCTCTTGGGTAATATTTACACTGTCCCCTATCGTGACATGCTTGTGCCCAATCTGCTGATGACGGCTGGCGTGATGATGCTGCTTTATGCTCTGCTGCGCAGCTGGGCTGCTATCCTATGGGTGCCACTCATCCTCTGGGGCTTTATAGAGCTTTATACCTACTCACAGTATGGTACGGCTATCAACTCCCTTGTCATTGCGGAGACGCTGGAGACTTCCCTTGTTGATGCGAAGGCCTACTTGACCTTCAGCTTTATTGCCTATACCGTGATAGCCTTGTTTGTGGTTATTGCTCTCTTTTGCTTGCAAGTGCGCCTGCTGCGTGGTGAGAAAAAGCGCACGCTCTGCTTTCAGGGTTTAATTCTCGCGGCGATGTCTTGCCTCGTCGCAGCTTTGCCGCAAAATATACATGGCTGCATGTGGCCTATACACAAATTGGGCTACATCTACGATAGCTATCAAGAAGCTCTGTTCAGTAATGAAGAGACAGTGGAGGAAGTGAAGCGTCTGCCGTCCCCCGCCTTGAAGCCTTCCTCAAGCAAAATCCTGAAGGGTAATGAAGGCGTAATTGTTATTGTCCATGTGGGTGAAAGTCTGATTGCCAATAGAATGAGCATTAATGGCTACGAGCGCAAGACGACGCCAGAGCTAGAGCGCATGCAGGGTGTGGTTAACTTCCCCTATTGTATTGCTAGCGCAGGCTCTACCAGTCAGGCACAGCTCTGCATACTCACCAATGCGCGTCGCTCCATCATGAGTCCTGATGAGAGCATGCAGGCGACATGCGGTTCTGTCTTGGACTTGTTTAGGGCGCAGGGCTTTGATCTGTATTCTTTTTATGGTTCTCGAGTCGGGCACAAGCTGAAGTACGACATGGTGATGAAGAAGCTGAGTACAGGTGCGAAGGCGCAATTTTATACCCAAACGACTTTTAGTGAAAGCATTGACCAGCTGCATGATTTGCTTGAAAGTTTTAAAAATGATGGCGACGCGGCGACACATAATAAGGTTTTCTTCGTCTGCAATGAGGGAAGTCATACGCCCTTTTATCATTTCGACAAGGAGAATCCTCCCTTCACGCCAGCCTTGGATACCTTTGAAAATCCTCAACTCAACGGAGAGGCTATTAACAATGCCTACGACAACACCGTCCACTTCACAGATCAATTCATTGCACGCTTTGCAAAGGAATTGGAGGGCAAGCCCTTCTTCTACCTCTATGTTAGCGACCATGGGGAGCTGCTGGGAGAAAACGGTGCGTGGGGACGTGGTGCAATTGGCTACAGCGAAGAGGCCTTTTTGAGTGGTTCTGCCGCTCACGTGGGTATGTTTGCCATCTGCTCACCAGAGCTGGAGGCATTGCACCCGCATTTTGCAGAGCGTGTCGCGCAGTTGCAGAAGAATAGCAAACTCATCGTCGCTCATGAGCATATTTTCCACACTCTACTGGGAATGATTGGGATAGAAACACCCTATTATGAGCAGGCGCTGGATTTGACCCACCCCAATGTGCAGGCCTATCACGGAGCACACCCTCTCAAGAAGCAAGAGGAGGCACAGGAAGAAGCTAAGTAAGCCCGCATCAAATATCCGAAAAGTCCAAGGGGCGGCGGAATTTCTTTTTACTACTCGGGCGGAAGGCATCCCAGAGCAAGGAAATAGTCGCCCCGAAAAGCAGTAGCCTCAAGCCCACCTCCAAGGGGTAGCTGTTCACTTGTGTGTTCATGGCAAAGCAATTGCAGTAAAGCTCTATGTCGCGAATCCATGATTGAACAAAAATCCCTAAAAAGCAGGCTGTCATCACCACCGCCCAAATGGAGGCTGCCTTGTATGCCCATCGGAAGGTGAAGCAGAAGCCTACGATGATTTCCATGGCTATGCCAATGTAGGCCAGAGGCAGGGAAAAGGAGAGTGGCAGGATGTCCGCCTGTGTCAGGGTCTGCGCTGTTTGCTGGATTTGCCAGAGTTTTGAGATGCCTGTGTAGAGAAAAAATAGCCCCAAAGCGAGCCGTAGGAGGTAAGCAAGTAGAATCAATGACAGGGGGTTTCTCATTTCGTGTGATAATCCTATCACAAGCTCGCACCTCGCTGCAATGCGATTTTTTGATTTTTATTTAATTTTTTTTTAACAAATTTTGAACAAAATGGTTGCAACTAGGGTCTATAGTATATATATTAGACCTATTCCAATATAATACATTATTAGAATAGAACAATAGAATATAAAAATAATGAAAACACCAATTAGAAAAACCGCTATACATATCCCCGATGAATTAAGAGAAAACAGCATTGATGTGCTCAACATGTTGCTGGCAGAATTCCTCGGCGCAGCTCTCGTAACAAAGCAAGCACACTGGAACCTCAGTGGTCCCAAGTTCATCAGCATCCACGAAAAGCTCGACGTGTACAACACAGAGTTCCTTGACTTTGCTGACCAAGTAGCAGAACGCGCTGTACAGCTTGGTGGCGTGCCCAATGGTATTCCCTCAGCTGTTGCAGTAGCTAAGTCTGGAGCTGGCTATCCTCTCGATATTCACAGCATTAAAGACCACCTTAATGAGCTGCTTGACCGCTTTGCAGGTGTGGCTAACACAATGCGTGAGCTTGTCCAGCGCGATGACCTTGAGAATATCACAACAAAGATTATCGAAGATGCTCTGCAAATCATAGACACCAACATCTGGTTCATTGAATCTGAGCTCGCTTAATAAATTTATTAGTTAAAGTTAAAGCCGTGGAATGCCTTGCATGGGCTCTCCACGGTTTTTTTGTGATGGCGCAAAAAAAGACCAGCTTGCGTATGTTGCAAGCTGGTCGAAATTTTTGTACTTTCTGCTTTTCGCAAAATTACTTGACGATGCCCAGAGGTGCTGTCGTCTTCCAGTCTCCACGTGTGAAGTCTGGGAACATCTGTGGCATGCCACCAGAAGCAACAGACTTTTCTGTCAGCTCTGCACAGGCACACCAGTATGCGCCTTCGTAGACGTTCTGGTCCATGGGTTCTCCGTTGCGGAAGCACTCAATGGCGCGGTAGAGCATGAGGTAGTCCATGCCGCCGTGACCGCCCATTTTCTTGGCAACTTCACCTGCACGCTTGAAGAGGGGATGCTCATACTTTTCGTAGATGGCATCGAGTCCTTCACCTTGAATCCAACGGTGGTAGTCGCCATCTCCCAGTTGCTCGCCTGCTACGCGTGTTGGGTAGCCTGTGAGTGTGCCAAGTGTGCCTTGGATGAGGTTGTGGCGGCTGTAAGGACGGGGGGAGGTTTCGTCCCACTGCAGCATGATGGTGCGTCCCAATGTTGTCTTGATGATGGAGGTGTTGATGTCACCGCATTCATAGGCAAGTTTGTTCCACTTGTGGTCTGCAGGCCAGGTCTTCTTGGCAAATTCTGCACGACCCAGTGCAGGGCTGGAGTAGGAGACGAGGCGTCCGAAGTTATCTTCTGTACGTCCGAGGTTCATGTACTGTGCTACTGGGCCAAGACCATGTGTTGGGTAGACATTACCGTTACGCTTGGAGTAGTGGTAGGTACGCCATGAGCCTGTGTGGCGGCCATGTTCGTCCTTCATCTCATAACGTAGGTCATGGATGTAGGCAGCTTCACCGTGGAGTAGCTGACCGATGGCGCCTTCGCGTACCATATTGAGGAAGAGGAGTTCTTCGCGTCCGTAGTTGCAGTTTTCGAGCTGCATGCAGACTTTTTGGGTCTTTTCGCTGGTGTCAACGATTTCCCAGAGTTCCTTGATGGAGACGGCCATGGGCACTTCTACAAGAGCGTGTGCGCCGTACTTCATGACATCACAGGTGACGCGTGCGTGCCATTCCCAGCTGGGGGCAACGAGAACGACGTCGGGCTTCACTTCTTGGAGGAACTTGATATAAGTTGTCTCATCACCGTAGTAGCAGGCGCAGGGCTTGCCATTCTTCTTGGTGACAGCGTCAGCAGCAGACTTGGCAACATCTTCATAGACGTCACAAACACCAACAACTTCTGCACCGGGGACGTTGAGCATGAGGTTCATCATGGAACGACCACGGCGACCCATACCGATGAAGCCCATGCGTACAGTTTCCAGCTTGGGCGCGCGGAAGCCACCCATGTACTTGGAGCCTGCTGGACGTGAAGGGAAGCTTTCCATTGGTCCAAATGGATAGGGGCTCTTGGGCACGTAGTTGTCTCCACCACCGAGTGATTCGGGGACGACGAGACCAGACGCTGTGCTTGAAAGGAAGGGGCTGGCAGCCATAGCTCCGGTGAAAAGACCGAGCTGCTGCAAGAAACGACGGCGTGATGGGGAATTACTCATATAAAAAATAAATTTACCAGAGCCTACAATAACATTTTGAATCCACTATGTAAACCTAATTTTTTGGCAAGTTTTTTCAAATTAGGCTATCTTGCTTGCTTTAAAAGTTGAGGGAAGCTCTCGTAATTCGTTTTCTACTTCAGTGATTATTTGTTTCATCGTCTTTCACCTCTTCATCGGGAAGTCCGAATATGCTGGGATCAAAGAGCTCTTTGCTCTTGTCCTCGGGGGTTAGCATGGAGGAGGGAAGTTGCATGGTATTGTCGGCCTGTGTCGATAGTTGTTGCTGTGCGGTAGGCGTGGTGCGGCGTGGCGCTGCTTCCTGCTTCGCTGCTTTATCTCTTTCGTCAAATCTGTCCAACATGGCACGTACGACAAAGAGTCCCGATACGAGGATAGCTAAGCATAGCACGAGGGCTGCGTAGATTAGTATGCGAGATTCTTTTTTCTCAGAGCGCTTGCTGCTGACGCTACGCTTTCTTCTGCGCCTGCGCTGGCTGCTTTGCTCATAGGTGGGGTCGTGCTCGTAGTTGTTTTCTTCGTAAGATGCTTGTTCCTCGTAGGTGGAGGGGGTATTGCTTTGCTCTGTTGCTTTCTGTGTGGGTTGAGCTACAGGTGCGGGTGCAGGTGCGGGTTCTGGTTCGGGTACTGGTGCAGGTACAGCTTCCTCGTCGGTGGAGGGTGGATGGGTTGCGGCTGGTGCGTCGTGTGTGGGTGGCGGTTCCGGTGCGGGTGCGGGTTGAGCTACAGATTGAGCTACAGGTGTGGGTGCAGGCTTGTTTTCTGCTTGGACGACTTTGCCTTGTAGCGCTTCTTGTTCAATTTGGTCGAGTAGATCTTTGAGATTAGATGACATATAATATCAATGCTTTGCGTAAGAAGATGGAGATGGATGCTAGGGGCATAGTGCCTCCATCCATTCGGCTACGCTATTATAACGACTTGCGATAGAGGGGGCAAGAGCTTTGTCTATAGAGGCTAGAAGTTGAGGGTGGTAGTGTTCTGTGAGTTCTGGCATTGACGACAGTGGGTCTACTGTATCAAATAGAAGGCGTTGCTTGCTATTGGGGAGGCATTGCCCAGTGAGGATAAAGTACATGGTTGCCCCCAATGCATAAATATCTGTCCATGGCCCCATGTTGCCGCCAGGTTCTGCCTGCTCTGATGGGCTGAAGCCTTGGGATTCTATCACATTGCTGTCCAAATCGCCGTACTCATCTCTCGCTGCGCCAAAGTCAATGAGGATAGGACGGCCCTGTCGGGTGATGAGAATATTGTCTGGCTTGATATCGCGGTGCAGTAGCTGACGCTGATGCAGGTAGTCAAGCGCATCGAGCAACCTCACCAGTGTGCCATACAGCGCCTCCTGTGGGATATGCAAGGAGTGCTCGGCGTAGTCCTTGGCAACATCGCCTAGGCTTTTGCCGTCAATGTATTCACTGACGTAATAGGCTGTGCCATGGGCTTCAAAGTAGGAATAGACCTTGGCAATATTCATGTGGTCTAGAGTGGCTAGCAGGCGCACTTCGCGGAGGAAGTTGGTGAGAGCCCACTCATAAATCTCATTATTTGCACCATCGCTGATGCGTACACGCAGGGTGCTGCTCTCTCTATAGCAGAGGGAGTCAGGGAAGTTTTCTTTGATGACGACAGGGCGGTTGAGTAGGTCCTCTACGGCAAGATAGGTGATGCCGAAGCCGCCAGCACCTAGCCTGCGGTGGATTTTGTAATTGCGCAGGCGGTAGCCATTGGGCAGTTCTTTGGGCGCGATATCGCAGGTTAGCTCTTTGTCGGTATCATTATTATCCGACTTGTTGAGAATAGCATCCATAAGTCCTTTCTTTGAAGGATGGTTAGGAGATGATTCTGGTACATCTGTTGCGCTATTCATGCTTCTATAGTAATGATTTTTGCGTGGCCTGTCCAGAGAAAAAAGCTCTCTAAAAGTATAGTAATCGTAAAATCGTGTAGAGATGACAAAAAAATATCTTTATAGTCAATTCTTGGCATGGACAAGCAGTAATGCATCTGATATACTCACCCACCTATGAAGACCACATTACTTCTCGCGTCCTGCGCGGCTATTATCGCACCTGCAGCTTTTGCTGTTGATGCACAAGTTGTTGTTGACAAGACCGTCAAGACATTCAAACTTCTCGGTGAAGCTGGCGATATCTGCAAGCAAGCTACAGAAGGCACAATCACTTCCGAAGCAGCTGTTGAAAAGATCACAGCTATTGAAGGGCAGCTCGCTTCCCTCAAGAAAGAAATGCTTGAGCTCGAAGCTCAAAGCCAAGCTGACGGCAGTGCTGAAGACATCAAAAAGAGAATGGAAGAATTCATGACAGGTCCCGAAGGTCAACAAATCTTTGCTGGTCTTGGCGAAAGCTTCCAAGCACTTGCAACAGCAGCCCAAGGTCCCGATGAGGCACTCAAGGCAGCCGTTACCAAGTTGATGCAAGTACTCAACAGCTAATCTGTTTACAGAAAAAAGCCATCTGACTTTTTATTATCTAGCTCCTTCTCTTCAAAGAAGGGGCTAATTTTATGCTCTGCTTATCCCATTCTTGGCAGAGCCTCATGCAATTGATATACTTACCAACCTATGAAGGCCACATTACTTCTCGCGTCCTGCGTGGCTATCATTGTGCCTGCGGCTTTTGCTGTTGATGCGCAAGTTGCTGTTGAAAAGATTACGGCTATTGAAGTACTTGCAAAAGCACTACTAAGCCCCGATGCCGATGAGGCGCTCAGGGTAGCTGTTAAAAAGATGATGGAAGCAGTCGCGACAGATTCAGAAGCTTAGCGGCTTCTTATAAGAACTATTCATAGAGAAAGCTATTTGGCTTTTTCTGGGCAAGCTCCTTCTTCTGAAAGAAGGAGCTTGTTTTATGCTTGCAAAGTGGCTGTGTATCTGGCATAATGCCGCGCGTTATGGCAAAAATCAATGATTGTTTTCAAAAATTGCAGGCAGGCTACCTCTTCCCCGAAATTGGAAGACGCGTCGCAGCCTTTGCAGCAGAGAATGCCGACAAGGCAGCACAGATTATCCGTTGCGGCATAGGTGACGTCACAGAGCCCCTCCCACAGGCATCCATAGATGCCATGCATAAGGCTGTTGATGATCAAGCCGCCCGTGAGAGCTTTCACGGCTACGGTCCAGAGCAGGGCTATGCTTGGCTGAGAGAAGCCATTGCTAGCGTCTCCTACAAAGAGCGTGGCATGGACATCACAGCAGATGAAATCTACGTCTCCGATGGTGCTAAGTGCGATACAGGCAACATCCTCGACATCTTTGGACACGACAACGTCATCGCCGTCCCCGACCCTGTCTACCCAGTCTACGTTGACACCAACGTCATGGCCGGCAACACAGGCGAAGCACGCCCTGATGGATCTTACGAAGGACTTGTCTACCTACCCTGCACTGCAGAAAATGGTTTTGTCCCCGAGATACCCAGCCAAAAGGTTGACCTCGTCTACCTCTGCTTCCCCAACAACCCAACAGGTGCAGTAGCCAGCAAAGAGCAACTGCAAGCATGGGTTGACTACGCCCTAGCCAATGATGCCATCCTCCTCTATGACGGCGCATATGAAGCCTTCGTCACCGACGAAAGCATCCCCAGCTCCATCTACGCTATTGAGGGAGCACGCCAATGCGCCATCGAATTCCGCTCCTTCTCGAAGCAAGGCGGTTTCACAGGCGTACGTTGTGGCTACGTCGTCATACCCAAGGAACTCACAGGCAGCAACGCCAAGGGAGAAAAAGTCTCTATCGCCCAACTTTGGAACCGTCGCCATTGCACCAAATTCAACGGAGCTAGCTACATCGTCCAACGCGGTGCAGAAGCCCTCTTTAGTCCAGAAGGTCAGGCACAGACCAAGGCTCTCATCACGCACTACCTTGGCAATGCAGCACTCCTGCGTCAGACCTGCGAAAAAGTAGGTCTCAAGGTATGGGGTGGGCAGAACGCCCCCTACGTCTGGGTACAATGCCCCAATGGACTGGGAAGCTGGGAATTCTTTGACAAAATGTTACAAGAAGCCCTCGTCGTCGTCACACCCGGTGCGGGCTTTGGCGCACAGGGCGAAGGCTACTTCCGCATCTCTGCCTTTAATAGCCGAGCCAATGTTGAGGAAGTTTGCCGTCGTATAGAGCAACTTCTTGCCTAAGACAGTATCGTTTTAAACATACAAAACACCCTTCTCAGATAAAGAGAGGGGTGTTTTTTTGTGAACAGCAAGAAATAGTAATGTAGATAAAGAAATCATTCTGCGTTCTTATTGATATCTGCTTTAATCATGCAGGTATTACAATATGAAAACACAATCAAAAATCGCACTACTCATCTCTCTATCAATTTTGATATTCTCCTCTGCATCAGCAGAGACTACCCCAAAATATACACAGGTCGCAACAGGTCAAGTCAAAAGTTATGATAACGACGGTGTAGAAATTAAAGATGTCAAGCAAGGCGATCCCTTCTACGGACAGGATGCTCACTACACAAAGGGCGCAGCCATGGCCTACAGAGACAATGGTGATGGCACAATCACCGATCTCAATACTGGTCTCACATGGCAAAAGGAACCCCCTACCAAGGGGTTTACATGGCAAGAGGCTCATGACTATTGTGAGGCATTGGAACTAGGCGGGCATAGTGATTGGCGTCTACCCAGCGCAAAAGAGTTGTTTTCTATCAGTGATTTCAGCCAAGGTTGGCCCTATCTCAATGCGGATTATTTCATGCTGGTCAACAATGAGCGCGTCGGAAAAGATGAGCAATACTGGACTAGTAACAAGTACCTAGGCAGCATAGCACGCGGTGGGCATAATGGCGCATTTGGTGTTAATCACGCCACGGGTCACATCAAAACCTACTCCGGAGGAGGAGGACAGGGTCGTGGCGGCGAAGGTGCACCCCAAGGTGGTGGTCCACAGGGCGATCATATACGCGGACAGGCTGGACCTCCTTCTCAAGGACAAGGTCGCCCCCAAGGCGGACCTCCTCCACAAGGGCAGGGCAATGCTCCCGATTTTCAAACAATGCTCGCTACTTTTGACAAAGACAAAGATGGTAAACTGAGCGAAGAAGAGTTCAAGGCTGCCCAAGCAGCCCGCCCACAAAGAGGGCAGGGCGGTGGACCACGTGGTGGTTCTGCGCAAGGTGGCGTACGCCGCAACCCTGCGGCAAAGCAGGTCAGAGCCGTGCGTGGCACTCCCTATGGCGTCAACCAATTTGTTGACAACGGTGACGGTACTATCACCGACAAGGCAACTGGCCTCATGTGGGCAAAGGAAGACAGCCAAAAGGGCATGGATTGGCAAAGTGCTCTCCAGTACGCGGAGAACTCAGAACTTGCTGGTCACAGTGACTGGAGACTTCCTAATGTCAAGGAGCTACAGGGCATAGTCAATTACGACAGAGCTCCCAACTCTTCTGACCCCAGCAAGGAAGGTCCAGCCATTGATCCTATCTTCCAGTGCTCCGACTTTGTCAATGCCAAGGGCGTGAAGGATTATCCTTATTTCTGGTCTAGTACTTCTGCATTATTCCGTAGAGAATCACCCCATTTTTACGCATGGTATGTAGCTTTTGGGCGTGCTGTCAATGCAACTGGTGAAGATTCCCACGGTGCAGGTGGCGTCCGCTTTGATACAAAGAAGGAAGGCGGTCCTGCTGGTGAAGACGCTGGACGTGTCTTTAATCACGTACGTATTGTCCGTGATAGTAAATAATCTTGCGGGAGAGAAGAGAGTTTTGTAAGATTGTATTTTCTTTCCGCAGAAGAAGAGCCCTTGGAGCAATAATGCTTCAAGGGCTTTTTTTCTTCTAAAGCATAGTCGCCACCTCGTTTAGGGATCTATTCAACGCTGCCGCGTATTGGGTACGAGAAAGGGGCTGGTGTGACTTTCAGATTGCGCTCAAAAAAATCCAGTACACGTGCTTCACCGTATTTACCACCCATGCTATGTCCCTGACCTGGTAGAAGCAAAAACTCAAAATACTTCCCAGCCTTGACTAGGGCGTCAACTACCTGATAGGTGGAGGCGGGGTCTACGTTTCTGTCTAGCTCTCCTACGATGAGCAGGAGACGACCCTTTAGGAGGTGGGCGTTGTCCACGTTGGATGAGCGCGAGTATGATTCATCTACTGGGTAGCCCATCCATTGCTCGTTCCACCATATTTTGTCCATGCGATTATCATGGCAGCCACATGCTGCTGCGGCTGCACTGTAAAAATCCCCGTGGAAAAGCAGTGCTCCCATGGCATTCTGACCACCAGCGGAGACTCCGTATATGCCAACACGCTCTAAGTCCATGCTGGGGTGGGCTTTTGCGGCAGCTTTGATCCACGCGATTCTGTCTGGAAAGCCCGCGTCCTTGAGGTTTTTCCAACAGACGTCGTGAAAGGCCTTGGATCTGTTGTAAGTGCCCATGCCATCTATTTGCACGACGATGTAGCCTTGGTCGGTGAATGTCCTGCTGCTATTAGATCTTATATGAAAGTCGTTCACTACATGAGACCCATGCGGTCCCGCGTAGATGTATTCTAGGACGGGGTATTTTTTGCTGGCGTCGTAGTTCTTGGGGAAATAAATGTTGCCGTAGATGTCTGTTTTGCCGTCACGTCCCTTGGCGTGGAACATACGGGGGCGCATCCAGCCTCTTTTCTCTGCTAGTGAGGCATCGCCTTGCTCTAGGGGCATGATGATGGATCCATCTGCCAGCAGGCGCAGGCAGCTGATGGGCTCTTTTTCTGGGGTGGAGTAGACATCGACAAAGTACCTTTTGTCAGGGGAGAATGAGATGCGATGATTGCCTTTTTCGGGCGTTAAGTCGGTCAATTGCGTGCCGTCAAACTTTACCTTGAACAGATGCGTGTAGTAGGGATTCTCTTCGGGATAGTAGCCTGATGCGAGGAAGTAGATATCCTGTTCGCCCTCATCCACCAGTAGCACTTCGCGCACCACCCAATTGCCACGGGTGATTTGCCTTTTCACGCATTTTTCCTTCGTTGCATCAAAGAGGTAGAGGTGCTTCCAGCCATCGCGCTCTGATAGCCAGATGATTTCCTTTGTTTTGTCGAGGTAGTACCTCCATGTCTGTGCATAGTTGACAAAGGTGGAAAATGATTCTTCAATGACAACGCGGCTGCTCGCACTCTCCGCGTTCACCTCCACCAGCTGGTATTTTTGGTGACCGCGCTCATTGTATTCAAAGCAGAAAGCCTTGCTGTCTTTGTTCCACCTCAAAAGCCATATATTGTATTGATTGAGGAAGGGGGTCATATCGACATCTATCGGCTTTGCCTCCTTGAGGTCAAAGAGGGTGGGTAGTTTGATGGCTATTTCGTCACCTGGTTTTGTGTAGTCGAAGCTGTGAACCATGGGCTGGCGTTGGCTTTTTGGTGAGGACTCCACTATGCTGATCTGGCGGGGAGGGACGTGACGCTTTTTGAATACTACCACATAGCGTCTATCATCGGAATAATGAAATTGGTTGATGTAGCCATTTGTTGGACTGCCGTCAAAGCTGAGTTGTACATCGCCCTTGGGGCTTTTCATGTAGACCTGATGATCTCGGATGAAGACAGGGTCAGGTGTTTGTTCCTGTTGCTGCTGCGGCGGCTGAGGGGAGGGGAGTTGCTTGTTTCCCAGTTCTGTCTTTGTCCCTAGATGAGGGATGACGTGGTAGCGTTTTTCTCCCTCTTTAGTCCATGCGTGGTACACAAAGCTACCGTCCGCTTGCCACTTGGGTATGACTGCTTGACCATAAAATAAAAGATGGTATTTCTCCCCAGCATATAACAGCGAGATGAGGCATAGGAGTATGAAAGTGGCAAAAATCTTCATGAATCTAGAGTTGAGGAAACTATAGCCATCGTGTTAGGATATGTCAATTTATTTCATGTCGCAGGAAGTGCTGGCAATTGATATTCAGTGCTTATGCTATTTCTCTATGAGAAAAACTCTATTTATCAGCTTGATTGCTGCCGCTTTCTTTTTTAGTATTTTTATATTGTCAATGTACTAAAGGCGTGCTAGTATACAGGATAGAACTAGAAAGGAAATACAAACATGTCTTTATTCCCCTCATTTAATGTAGATAAGCGCCTGCACAAGGCGGCAAAATTCAATGATATCATTGCAATAGAGCAACTTCTTAGCGAAGGTCTCAAGGTCGAAGCTCGCAATAGAAGTGATAGCACTCCTCTGCACTCTGCTACAAAGCACGGGGCACTGGCTGCCATGCAGTTATTACTGGACAGAGGCGCAAGCCTCGAATGCAAGGATGATCAAGGCCGAAGCCCTCTAAACACAGCGGCAAAGCACGGACAGCCTGAGGCTGCCTCTCTTCTCATCAAGCTAGGGGCTGATGTCAACAGCCGAGACGGTAGTGGCCGTACCCCCCTGATGCAAGCCGCAAAGCGTGGGCATCTCGAAGTAGCACGCGCCCTCCTCGCCGCAGGGGCTGACACGCACGCAGTCAATATCAAGGGAAATTCCGCACTTGGTATTGCGGCAAAGCGCGGACAACTCGAAGTTGTTGCCCTACTTCAAGCAGAAAGTTAGCCTGCTTTCTATGATTCGTATCTTATCACGTCGTCTATTCGACGTGATAAGATTTTCTTTAAAAAGATTATCTTGAAAAGGAAAAGATAAATGGTATACTAAGAATACCTCCCCAAAAATTAGTGTTTTTCTCTTATCCTATATTTGAAGACGCTGTTACAAAAAACAATTAAATCATTATACTCGATATGAATAATAAATTATACGCAATTGCCGCCTTTGCTGCGCTTCCTTGCTTGGTTCAAACAGCTGTAGCAAAGGTTGATCCTGAAGTGGTGTCGGGCAAACTTTCCCCTCTCTTTGTCGCCTGTCATGACTATGAGAGGGCAGTCCTTGGTCTTGAAAAACGAACTCTGTCCACAAAAGATGCGATTAATAGGCTGTATAGTAT
The DNA here is from genome assembly GCA_964604535.1 of uncultured Akkermansia sp. GTDB lineage: Bacteria > Verrucomicrobiota > Verrucomicrobiia > Verrucomicrobiales > Akkermansiaceae > Akkermansia. The sequence goes on along the minus strand of CAZRZE010000008.1, from coordinate 14,971 downwards.
CTATGAAAAGGCTAACACCTTTTGGCATGAACTGCAGAGGCTGGAGCAACAGCAACCAGGCGTGATGAAGGATGTGCTCAGTCGCCGTAATAACAAAGAACTGGCGAAGGATGCCATACTCAACGCAAAGAAGATGCTCCAATCAATGAACTATCTCAATAGCGCAGAGCTTAAAAAGGTTGCTGAATCACTGGATAAGCTTTTGGGTGGCTTTGTTCGCAATTTTTAATAGGTGCAGTCCTCGCATTTTATAACACAGAAGCCCTTTTTATCAGATGAATATACAAAAACTATGCACTATCGCCGCTTTGACGGCAGTACCCTGCCTTGTCCAGCCTGCAATGGCTAATAAGGTTAGCAAAGCGCAGGTAGTCGAGAAGCTAACTATTTATTACAACGCCCTCAACGACTATTATAAAATTGCAAAGCAGTTTGAGGGTAGAGAAATATCAGCTCAAGACGCTACGGCTCGTATCGAAGAAATTGGCCACAAGTCAGGCGTTGCCTTCGTTTATTTGCAGCAGTATGCACGAGACCAACCGGGTATTGTCAAGCAAGTAACACCTTCCATAGCTATTAGAAAGCAGGCGGTGGCAAACTATCATGCTGCGAAGAAGATTTTCGCTTCTCTGCATCAAGAAACGCATCAAAAGCTTAATAGTGCTAAATCTATGTTTGAATTAGGCTATTATCACTTTGACAAACTAGTGAACTAAGCTTGCGATTCTCCACTTCGCGCGCCATGCTGTCTGGCGCGCTTTGTCGTTTTTGTGAAGCTGCGAGAATTTAATCCTTGTCAAGGTAGGCTGTGCTGTTATACTTAAAAATAGCGTGTACACACGTCTAACTGCTGCATGATGAAATTCTTCTTCATGCGCTTGTTGGGTACATCACAGAAAGCTACTAAACATGAGAACACTAAATCACATTGGCATACCAACTCCCATCGCTCGCGAGGGGGAGACCTACAACGCTGACATGCGACTCTACCTCACAGATTTCGCAAAAAGCCCAAATAAGATTGAATTCCTGCGCTTTGAGCCAGAGTCAACAATGCCCGAAATCCTCAAAACGCATGCCCACTTGGCCTATGTTGTTGATGATTTTGAGGAAGAAATGAAGGGCAAGCCTGTCATCATGCCCATCACAAAGCTCTCCGATGAGCTTTCAATAGCCTTTGTTGAAGAAGAGGGCGTAGCCATCGAGCTAATGAAGTACACAACACCCGAAGCTTAATAGAGCAGCAGATTATGAAAACAAAGTTTATCAATGAGCCAGAAAACATCACAGCAGAACTCCTAGAAGGCTATGTCATGGCCTACAAGGACACGGTAAAGCTGGGTGCAGAAAACACCATCGTCCGCGCCAAGGAAAAGAGCAAGGACAAGGTCGCCATCATCGCCTTTGGTGGTTCTGGGCATGAGCCCGCTATCAGCGGCTTTGTGGGCGAGGGCATGCTGGACTGCTCTGTGGTCGGTGATATTTTTGCCGCACCGGGGGCACAGCGTCTTTTTGCGGCCGTGCAGATGTTCCAGCGCGAAGCTGGTGTTCTCCTCCTCGTGCTCAACCACTCTGGCGATGTCATGAGCGGTAACATGGCGATGCAGCTTGCCGAGCGCAGCGGCATCAAGATGCAATCCATCCTCACACATGATGATATTAGCGCGGGCGTAGACACCCCAGACGAAGACCGCCGCGGTCTCGCTGGTGCAATTGCCATGTATAAAATCCTCGGTGCTGCCGCAGAAGAGGGCAAGAGCCTCGAAGAATTGATTGAGATGGGAGAACGCCTCAACAAAAATATCGCCACCCTCGCCGTTGCAACTGGCGGATGCACGCACCCCCAAAATGGTGTTGCCATCACCGACATGGAAAAGGGCAAGATGCAGATTGGCATGGGTCAACATGGTGAAGCAGGCATGGGCGGTGTAGAAGACATCGTCAGTGCAGATGATACCGCAGAGCGCATGATTGCACCTCTTATGCAAAAGCTGGACGTTAAGGCAGGTGACAAGGTGCTTCTCTACATCAATGGTGTGGGTGCAACAACCCTCATGGAGCAGTTCATCGTCTACAGAAAGGCCGCCAAGGTCTTGGAAGCCGTAGGTGTAGAAATAGTCCAAGGTCACGCTGGCGAGCTGCTCACCGTGCAAGAGTCCGGAGGCTTCCAAATGATTCTCATCAAGGTGGATGACGACCATGTCGACTACCTGCTCAACTACAAGAGCGACGCTCCTTACTGGAAAACACTTGCCTAATAAAAGCGTGAATACGATCAGTATCGAACAATTCAAGGGCATGTGGCACAGGGCTCTGCAAGAGCTCTGCGCCAATGCGGAGGAGTTTTCGCGCCTCGATGCTGTCATTGGTGACGGTGACCATGGTGAAGCCATAGTCACCGCCATGACAGAGGTAGACAAGGCATGTCAAGAGGGGAATGACTTTAAAAACATGATTAACGCCATGGGCTTTAATGTCATGCTCAATACCTCTGGCTCTACTTCCAGCCTCTTGGGTGCTTTCCTCTTGGGCATGAGCGATGCTGCACCTGCAACAAGCCAAATCAACACGCAGGAATTGCGCGCCCTCTTCCAAAGTGGGCTGCAATCTGTACAGAAAAACACCCGCGCCCAAGTGGGTGATAAGACCATGATGGATGCGCTCATCCCCGCAGTGGAGGACATTCAAAGCCATCCCGATGACGATATCTCGGGTATTATGCAGGCAGCCGCCGACAAGGCCACCAAGGGCGCGGAGGCTACCATTGACATGAAGGCTAACTTTGGTCGCGCACGTAACTTTGGCGAAAAAAGCATAGGCAGCATGGACAGTGGTGCCGCCTCGTGGAGCTGCATGTTCCGCGCCTTCTCACAAGAACTCAACACAAAATAAATAGACTATAAAATTATGGCAGATATGGATGGAATCCTTGAAAACAAGGACAAGGATTATGGAATAGGTATCCCCGTGGCAAAGCAATCTTTCTTTTTGAAGGGCTGCGACCACCTCGACTGGGGCATCAAGAACCGCCTCGCTCGTATTTTCAACAAAAAGAGCGGACGCACCGTGATGCTCGCATTTGACCACGGTTACATCATGGGACCCACCTCGGGATTAGAGCGTCTGGATCTCAGTATTTTACCTCTTATCGAGCACGCGGACTCACTCATGTGTACACGCGGCGCATTGAGAAGTGTCGTCCCCCCCAACACAGATAAGCCCGTGTGCCTGCGCTACTCCGCTGGCAGCTCTATACTGACAGAGCTCAACAATGAATGCTTTATTGATGAGGCAGATGCCATCCGCGTCAACGCCTCCGCCTTGGCTGTGATGGTCTCTATAGGCGGAACATATGAAGCACTGACGGTGAATAACCTTGTCAAGGCCGCTGACACAGGCTACAGATATGGCATACCCACCATGGGCGTTACCGCAGTGGGCAAGGATATGGTGCGCGATGCGCGTTACTTTGCCACCGCCTCACGCATTTGCGCGGAGAACGGCGCTAATATCGTCAAAACCTACTACTGCGATGGCTTTGAAAAGGTCGTCAACTCCTGCCCCGTCCCCATCGTTATTGCAGGTGGCAAGAAGCTACCAGAGTTGGAGGCACTGGAACTCTGCTACAAGGCCATCAACGAAGGCGCAGCTGGCGTAGACATGGGTCGCAATGTCTTCCAAAGCGAGTCACCCACTGCCATGATACAGGCAGTACGCGGCGTGGTTCATGAAGGCTGGACACCCAAGGAGGGCTTTGACTTCTTTAACGCTAATAAATAACACATAATTATAGAACTTCCCTTGAGGCAGGTTCTCGCAATTAGCAGCCCAAGGTTTTGATTGATTTTTTATCTCAGGGTGCGCCCGATATGAGGTGTGCTCTGCGCTAAAAAGGCGCCAAAATAAGGGCTGTGTGACGAGTTTTTTACATCACTTTTAATGCTAGCTGATTTGTCATAATTTGCGCTATATTTTATCTTAATTCATTTTATAGACTTGACATACCTGAAAGCAATTGGAATAATACTATGTATATTTGGGTAACAACTCCTGTCGTTTTTGATATGGTTTAATACTCAATGTAGCACATAACACCGACAAACGTATATTATATGAAATTAAAGATTAATACCTCACTCCTCGCAGCACTTTTATCTTTCCGTGCTGCAAGATTTACCTTACCTATGCTGGGCACCGTCCTTGCAAGCACGATGACATTGAATCTCCACGCCCTCGACCTACAAGGCGGAGCAGGAACTTATGACTTTGACGCAACGGGTTCATACGGCTATACACCAGTGGGTGGATCGCCGCAGATAATAGATAATAGCGATGGAACGATTTATTTCCAAAATAGCCTAGGAGCAAGTCCAGCTATTACTGGCGATATGAGCGTTAATTTCGCAGGCGGAACATATAATCTATTCGTTATTAGTAGAAATGGTCAAAATTTCGGTAATGTAGGCACGCTCGATAGACCCGTCAAGCTTGGCATAAATGTGACAGGTGGTACTAATATCTCATTTGGCGGAGGCGCTTACGGTCTCTATAGTTGGTCCGGTGCTCAAAGTTTTAAAGTCTATGCAGAGACTAATGTCGATATAGATACGACAGGCACAGTGAGCTTTATTGGTCTAACAGGTGAAGTCAACAACGGTACTGGAACATTAACCGAGTTCATTGGAAATACGAACTTGACTATTCTTAATGGGATTGTTGGCACCAATACGGAAGGCGGTGTTAGAGATATTAGCGTTATGCTTGGCTCTAAATCAATCAATTACGAGGGTAATGTTACCTATAGCTTTGGTGTAGTGGATACATCTGGACCCAGCTTTGGTGGTGATATATATGGCGGCTTGGTCATTCCTAGTGGCAATGCTCACAGAGGCTCTTTTGATGGAAATATCAACATCACGCTCAATAGTGGCTCTTATAAGAATGTCTACGGAGCAGGTTCATCACTCACCAGAGAACACTCTGGAAGTGTTGTGATTAACTATAATGGGGGCACTATAGGAGAAGGGAATAAAATCTATGGTACAGCAGGTGTCGAGCCCACTGGTACAAAAACCCTTAATATAGGCGGCGCAATAAGCAGCAACAAGATTGGAGTCTCAACATTTGATAGCCTTAACATCGGATCTTCTGGCGCATTAACAGTGAATGATGCTGTCACTATAGGAGCATCTCAGAATCTCGCAATAGATGGAAATGTCACAATCGATAGCGGAAATATCCTCACATTGAATGGGGTAGTAGATTTCAACGTGAACTCAGCCATTACCAATAATGGTTCTCTCGTGTTTGGCAGTAGCGTCGTTCTTGATCTTGCCGATATCTTCGTAGGTGCTGGTGAATATACTCTTTTCACAGGTAATACTTCTGAATCATTTAACAATCTCGCGCTTGCTAACCTCAGAGGTATCTCGGGCATTTCGTCTATAACTCACAATGTGACATTCAATACAAATGGTATATTAACAATTGTCGAGAAAATAGGTCAATGGACAATTGATTCTGCGGGCTTAGACTGGAATACGGGAAGCACTGACAGCAGTGGTAACAGCTTCTCCGCGACAAGCGAAGTGCTATTTACCTCTACAACAGACGTCACACTAGAAAATAACATCACGGTCGCAGCAATCACACTAGGTCAGAATTCCGCAGTGACAATGCTGGACTCCGGAGAAAATAAACTCACAAGCACCAATGGCATCACCCTCGGGGATAGTGCCACACTGACTGTAAACTCTGGCGTATTTGCTAGCACTACTAGCATTACAGGTGAGGCTAATAGCAATCTAGTCACGACAGGAGACGTACTGAGTGCAGGTCAGTTTGATTTGTCAGCATATACCGGTAAGTTAGAAATTTCATCTGGCACTTATACAGCCGCCGCTTACAATTCTCACTCCGCGCTAGCGGAAATCAATCTGGGCAGTAGCACTATCTACAAAGTAGATGCTGTAATTGCTGAGAATGCGGCTGGCCTTGGTACTGCATTAACCAATATCAAAGGGGGGACATCTTCTACTCTGGAGCTAAAACTCGCCGGCTCCACATCAGATACCCCTGGTCAAACTGATGTTGTTTTGACTTTGTCATCAGGCTTCACAGGTACAGTTCACATCACGCAAGGTTCTGTGAACGGATTTTACAGTGGTTTTGGCGGAGCACACACTCTCTTGCTAGATAATGCGACATTCTACTACAATGCTGAGGCTAATCAGACACTCAGTCGTACGATTAACGTGCAAATAGCAGATGGTGCGACAGGATACTTCGCCTCTGATAATAATGCAGGAACAATTGCGATGAAGATAAAGGGTGGAGCTACTAGCACGCTAAGAACAACTGACGTAGGTTCAACACTTACCTTTACAGGTGATTTTAGTGAATTTTTAGGACATATCCAGATTGGTCGCAGCAATATGACACTCAATTCATCCGAGGCGGCTAACTTTGCCTCCATTGAGGTGAATGGTGGTCGCACCTTTACAATAGCTGGTAACAGCGTAACGACCTCCGAGCTCAAGGTAAACTCCGGCTCAGGCACACTCAATATTAACAGCGGTGCAAGCCTTGTTCTCACAAACGGTCTCAATACCAGCACTGGTGGTGGCACGCTGAACCTTAATGTCAACAACGGCGCTAGCTTGATGCTGGGTAACCAAGCCACCGCCTCTACTCAGACCATCAATGCCGTTCTAGGCTCTAACTCAAACCTCATCGCAACAGATACGGCAACATCAATCAAGAATAACCTAAACCTCACAGGCGATGGAAGAGTTAACTTGAGCGCAGAGCTAGCTAACGCATCAGTGAGTGTCGATGGCGTGATCTCTGGCACAGGCGGTTTGAATATCGCAGGTAGAACCGGTCAAAGTTTTGAGTTTAATTCTGTAAACACTTATACTGGTGGCACCGCTATTAACGCAAACACGCAGGTCGTGGCCGAATCAATCGCAAATCTTGGGACAGGCAATGTGACGCTAAATGCCACAAGCTCAGCGTTACAGTTAGGTGCTGGCAGACAGCTAGTCATCACTGCCGCAAATAACGAAGGCGGCATAATTGTTCGTCATGGAGAGCCATCTGATAACGTATCGGATCTTAGCAATGCAACATTGGTAAATCTCAATCTACTCCTCAGTGCTAGCCAAACTGCCACGCTTTCTAACATTATCATTGAGGATAGTGTGCTAAATGTGGAGTCTGGTGCGTCACTAATCCTTAATAATGCCACTATTGATTCTAGCAACTCGCTCAGTATCGCTGCTGATGCTAACTTCTCACTTGCAGATGCTACACTCATGTACGCGGCAGATAGGGGTACTGTAGCCCAGTCAACTTCTACGGCAACGACAGCAGAAGGCGCATCAATTGATCTCATCTATTCGCTTGTCGATATCAATGTCGCAGCAGAACAGCTTTCAGGTAATCTCACACTCAACATCGATTTGCGCGGTGCAAGTGATGATATGACATTGGTGGATCTCTTCATCAATGATTTGGAAAATCACATAGGCTTCGAGCTTGACGGTGTACTGTTTGATGATTATATTGCTGGTGAGCATGGAGCCGTCACTCTCAATATAATGAATGGTAATACATTGCTCTACAGTGATGTTGCTTCTGGTGTCGTAGGATCTAGTGCTGGTTCTGCAGTATTCTACATTCCAGAGCCAAGCACCGTGACCATGAGCCTTCTAGCCTTGGCGGGCTTGCTTGCACGCCGTCGTCGCAAGTAATGGTAGCGCATATAGCGATATTCATTCCTATCGCGAATAAGTTAAGAGCAGCTCTCTTTTGAGAGCTGCTCTATTATTATGTTTGCCATGCGCTCAGGAAGAATAAAATCGCATCTTGACCTGCCCTAGCCTTTGTGTTACACTACCTACGCAATGGAATACAAGACAACTCATACGATATCCGTCCTCGTCGAGAACAAGTTTGGCGTGCTTTCACGCATCGCAGGACTCTTTTCTGGCCGTGGATACAATATCCATTCGCTCAATGTTGCCCCCTGCGAAGACGCAAAGTTCTCTCGCATGACGATTGATGTGAATGAGCGCGGCGAAAAACTCGACCAAGTAGTCAAGCAACTCAGCAAGCTCGTCAATGTCGTAGAAGTCATCGACTTCCGCGAAGCAGGAGCCGCTATCTATCGTGAAGTTGTCCTCATGACAGTGCGTTACGCTGGTAAGAAGCAAGAAATTATTGATCTCTGCAATATTTTCAATGGCAAGATATTGGATGCAACACGTGAAACTATGACCATAGAAATCTGTGGTGGTCAGTTCCGCCTCAATCGCTTCCTCAATCTCATGCTTGACTATGATGTGGAAATGATTACACGCTCTGGCAAAATTGCTGTCGTTACCGATCAGAAAACGACAGATAGCAGCTGCTAATAACGCAATCTCCAATAGAGGAACTGTTCATGCGCAAGCTCTTCTTCACTTTGTTCACCCTCTGCTGCTTGATATCTCTCGCAGCAGCGGCAACACTGCAAGAAGTAGTACAGCGCAATGAACAGCTGCCTGATAGCAAGAAGCTGCATGCTGCTGTTGGCAACTTCAAGCAGCCACTCTTCTGGCTCTTTTTGGGTGACAGCATCACGCATGGATGCTTGCACACACATGGTGCTCGCAACTTTGTAGAGCACTTCAATGAATTCATCCGCTGGGATGTTGGCATAGCCAAGCGCAAAGACGACCTTGTTCTCAACGCAGCAGCCTCTGGAGATGCCATGACTGATATGATGAAAAAGGTTGATTGGAAGCTCAAGCCCTATCCAGTCGATGTCGTTTTCATCAACTTTGCCACCAATGATGCACGCAAAGGTCATGACATCAAGCAGTACGAGCGTGATCTAGTCAGACTCATCGAAATGGTGCGTGCCAAAAAGGCAATACCCATCCTCATGATACCCAATGCCATGTCACCCCATCATGCCAATGATCTCAAATTTCATGAAGTCATACGCAAGGTAGCTGATGAAAAGCAATGCCTCCTCGTAGACCACGCTGGACGCTGGCATGAACTGGCGAAGGGCAAAGCAGGCTTTGTCAAGCAACTGCTCACCGATGCCGTCCACCCCAATACCAAGGGGCAACTCCTCATGGCAAAAACCATTATCTACTCCCTAGGTCTGGACAAGGGCTATAAAAATGCCTCCGTGCTGAAGCTACCCAGCCCCTAAGTTACTTTTCTAATTCAGCTCATCCCAGAGCACTATATAATCATGTCCTCCTCTTCTCCCTCCTCCTCCCCCCTCCGCGACATGCCGGAGCAGGACCTCCCGAGAGAGAAACTACTGCGCCGAGGACGCGCTGCCCTCAGTGATGAAGAACTCATCGCCCTCTTCCTGAGAACTGGACTAAAGGGCTGCAACGTATTAGAACTAGCCGCCATCATCAAAAAGGAGGCGGGCTCCCTCGCACGCCTCGGCAGACTAGAAGCCCAAGAAATCGCCTCACTCTGCAAGGGAATAGGCCCCGCAAAGGCCGCCACACTCGCCGCCGTCTTTGAGCTCGGCTCACGTGCCGCCAAAGAACAGACTGAGTACCAGAACTTCTCCACCCCCAGAGCCGTCTATGACTACCTTGTCCCCGAACTACGCTTTGAAAACCAAGAAAACTTCATCGCGCTCCTCCTCGATGTCAGGCACAACCTCATACGCTGCATCCATGTAGCCAAAGGCACCAACAGAAGCGTCCCTGCCCATGCCCGCGACATCTTCCGCGATGCCGTACGCCTCAGCGCACACAGCGTCATCCTAGCCCACAACCACCCCACGGGCAATACCACACCTAGCAAGGCAGATTGCAAGCTCACACAACGCCTCGTACAGGCAGGAAGCACCCTAGGCATAGCCGTCATGGATCACGTCATCATAGGTGCGAGCAGCGCAGAAAACCCTCTCCCCTACTACAGCTTCCTAGAAAACGGAACCATGCCCACGCCCAACAATGAAATTTGACTACCACACCCACCGCGTCGTCCCACAGGGCGGCTACCTCAACGCCGTCACAACAGACGACTGGGCAGCCATAGCCACTGCACCCGCCCGCATGATAGCCTGTTATGGCGTCCACCCTTGGCATGCAAGCAGCATAGAATCCTTGTCAGACTACGCTTTCATGTTGGATGAGTGGCTCACCCAGCACCCCAGCGCAGGCGTAGGCGAAAGCGGACTAGACCTCACCCCCAAACACGTCGAGAACAAAGACGCGCAACTCTCCCTCCTCCACATCCACCTAGGAGCAGCCTTCAGACATGAAAGACGCATCCACCTACATGGAGCAGGCGCGTGGAGCGAGCTACTCACCATCCTGCGCGAAAGAAAACTCTTTGGCACACTACCCCTTTGCCAGCTGCATGCGTGGAACGGCAGCCTAGAAATGGCGCGAGAATTCCTAGCCCTTGGCGCAGAATTCTCCGTAGGCATGAGAGAACTCAGCCACCCCAAGGCGCAACAACGCTACGCCCGCATCCCTGCAGACAGAATACACCCCGAAAGCGACGACAGCGACCAAAGCTGGGATAGTATCTGCGCCCTCTTCGACAGCGTCATGAAAGGCTAGAGCCTCACCCTGCGTGATAGCGCGACACTTCCCTACCATCGCTAACGCGATAGCGTAAAAATGACTTGAAAAAAGCGTATCAAAATGATATTCAAAAGCTAGTCATGAAAGAAGAACTCTGCACCGATTCTCCTGCTCCTTCTGGTGATAACTCCTCCATGCGGAAGGGGGTGGTGTTTTTACTGGCTCTAGTGGTCTATATCGTGATAGGTATGCAGTTGAATAGTGCGCGTTCTCACTGGTTGGCATATGAGCCCTGGTTTGGACAGCCTGTGGATGTCTTGCATTATACCGAAGTGGGGGATTGGGAGAGGTTTGACTTGCGCCTCTCAGAGGAGCAGCACAAGCAGTGGGTTGATCGCTTTGAGTTAAAGGCGGAGGAATCCAGCTTGAATCATGAGAATCCTGCCATGATCGCAGTGGTTCAATTGCTAGAGTCATCTCGCGTTAGTCTGCAAAAGAGGTATTATTCTTCAACAGGTGATGAGTACACACTTGAGATTGAAAGGCTAGATCCTGCTGAGCGTAATGGCGAGGTGAAGGAGGAGAGAACAGAGCCTAGTGCCTATGTGGAGGCATTGTACTCTATCGTTAGGTATTCCAATTTCTTCCTCTTGCCTGTTCTGGTGTCACTTTTCTTGGTGAAGCCTCTGAAAAAGGGCTGCTTTTCAGGCATAGAGCTCATACTGCGTCTTTTCTGGACATGGGTTTTTGTAGGGGGTGCTAGCTTTGGCCTGATTTTCTCGATGATTAGTTTTGGTAGCTATAGTCTGGATAATCCCGTGTTGGCACTGATCATTTCATTAATGCACAGCTTTATCGTCTGTAGCATTTTCTGCGTTTTGCTTTATTTGCTTACTGCTGTCTATAGATGGATTCGCGAGAATGGCTCTGATGTGAAGCTTAATTCATAGCTTTGCTGTATTTGCGGGGATTGGTTCTTTTGCCGTATTCGGTGAGCTTGGCTATGCTGGTATTCATCAAGACGAGGCGCATTTCTGTCAATCCACTCAATCCATCATGCGTATCTATGGGTGACATGATTGGCGCATGTATATCCAGCTGGTAATGCGCGACAAGGTAGTTGCAGACTTGGGGGGAGGCACTGCGCGCGGCTTGTGCGGCGGCTTGGATGATTGTCTCGCGCTCTCGGAGCTGGGGGTATTGTGCCAAGAGTTCTTTTACGTCGTCTAGGTCATTGCTGTTGCAGGCGTAATAGAGCTCGATGAGTTGAGCATTTGCCTTTCTCCACCTACTATGTGTCGCAGGTATATCTCCCTTGAAGCGTAGGAGGACGCCGCGGTTCTTTTCAAAGGTGACGTATGTTTCCGCAAAGCCATATTCTGTATCAGTGGCATAGTCGTCAAACCACTTGATTGTTCCATTCTGCAGCGTGCCTTCGCGCTCTTTTGGTGTGCCCAATGCATTGGTGAAGGCCTGACTATCACGCCCCATCAGTAGATGCAAGGAGATATAATCATCTTCTAGAACTTCACAGGAAACAATACTAGCGCAGCAGGCTAGCAATAGGCTAAGTGTAGGTATTTTCATTTTCTTATTCTACATTTTTTGCGCAAAATGTCAAGGCTGCTGGCACTTACGCGCTTTGCTAGGTAGCTTTTAGCTTGCTATGAGGGTTGGAATGCGATAGATTACTATATCCGATGCTTATTGAACTACGAGCCAAAAATTGTTTTATCTTTGGGAATGAGGTGGAGTTTTCCATGCAGGCCAGTGAGAACTATGGGAAGTTTCCTGACCATGTGAATGCCCATTGCCCCGTGTCCACGCTGAAGGTGGCGGGACTTTTTGGTCAAAATAATACAGGCAAAACCTGCCTGATCAAGTGCCTCAAGGCGGTGAAGTCAGTGCTGGAAAAGTCTCCTACGCGCTTCATTAGTAATTTTTTCTTGGATAGCCATCTCTGTGAGCTTGCGGTGCGCTTTTCGCTGGATTGTCGTGTGTTTGAGTATGTTTTTCACACGGATGCTGCCTCCCATCGCTATGTGTATGAGCGTTTTTGCGAGCTGAACCCAGCTGGTGAGGAACTGAGGCTCTTTTTCCTGCGTGATCATAAAAATCAAGTTTATGAGTGCGCGGATGAGGCTGTTGTGCCTCTGTTGCCCCTGCTGTCTACGGAGAATATTCTCATCTACTTGCTCAGTACAGCTCAAAGTGCCTTGCTGACGGAGGCGAAGGATATTCTCACGCGGTTTGCGGCTCTAATTGAGATTGTCGACATGAATAATATCCCGCTTTCTCGCACCATAGATATTCTCAAGAATAAGGGCGATTTGCGCGATAAGGTGGTCAACTTTGTGCGCAATGCTGATCTCTACTTAGATGATATTAGCTATCTGACCGATGAGGAGTTGGAGACGGAGTCTCTCGACTATGCCCAAGTGGAGGAAAGCCCCGCAGAAAAGGTGCTGCACATACCGGAGCAACTGAGCCTCGTGTCCGTGTACAATGGCAAGGCTGTGCCGAGTCTGCTCTTTGACTCCACGGGGACGAAGAAAATTGCTGCTCTCGCCAGTTATATCATAGAGGGTCTAGCCGAGGGGAAAATCCTCATGGTGGATGAGATAGATAGCAGCATTCACTTTAAATTGTCCCGTGCTATTGTGTCCATGTTTAATAATGAGCTCAATGAGCGCGCGCAGCTCATCTTTACCGCTCATGATGTGAATTTGATTGATTGTGAGCGTCTGTTCCGTCCTGATCAGGTCTGGTTCATCCACAAGGATGAGGAGGGGATTTTCCTCTATTCTCTTGCTGACTTTGGCGATGCCGAGGGGGTGAATCAGGGGGATAACATGCTCAGCCATTACAAGAGGGGGATTCTGGGGGCCTTGCCCGCTCCTCAGTTCATCAACAGTCTGTTGGAGCTAGCTGCCAATAGACAAAATACTGAATCATGAGCCGTCGCCTGCCCCAAATATCGCGCAAGACGCGCATCTGCATCCTCTGCGAGGGCTTTGAGGAGCATGACTACATGCGCAAGTTGCTTTCCCTTGATGTGTGGAATGATGCCTATGATATTACTCTGGTGAATGCAGAGGGACAGGGCAATCTCTTTGCGCGTTATCAGAGTTATTACCAGATGGATTCTCATGAGGCTATTTTTATCATCACTGACACAGATGCGCCGCCCTATGAGCAGTACGATTGGTTGAAAACAAAGCTCAATCGCCATCACCACCGCCGCCAAGCGGCGAAGCAGTTGCTTCTCTTTGGCAATCCCTGTACCATGCAGTTTATTTTATTGCACTGGGAGACGGCATCAGAGTTGCAGCTACAAAGTGCGTCCAAGCAGGTCAACGCTCCTATTATTTACAGGCTGACAGGCATCAGGCATTACCATGCGAGGAAGTCGCAACGCCGCAAGCTATGCGCCCTCATCAACAAGAAAAACTACTACCTCATGCGCGAGCGCAGCGCGGAGCTCTCTCAGAATGAACGCAAAAAGGGGAACAGCAACTTCTCCACCCTCATTAACCGTCTGCATGCACAACCGCATGAATGGCTAGCCAGCTATCATCGAGCCTTGCTATAAATATCCTCTTATACTATAATCCCCTCAACAATGAATACCATCCGCCTTTATCTATCCCTGTGCCTCAGTGCTCTTTTCTTTGTTTCTTGTCAGGACGACAAGCAGCAAGCCCCCACCAGCCTGCAATGGGAGGAGCTAAGTGCCCTGCCCGATGCTATCCTAGCAAAGCAGGAAAAAGCCGCCGCTGCGCCAGCCGCAGGGGCAGAGCTAGCACCGCCTACAGAGAGTACACGTCAGGGCTCTCTGCAAGTGACCCAGTATGCGCAGGAGGATAACTGCCTCTACTTCATCGGTGGACATGATGGGAACAAGCTAGCGCTAAAGGACGCATGGCGTTACTCCCCCAAGGCGAAGAAGTGGACGCGCCTTTCAGATATTCCTTCTTTCCCTGCCAAGGCTGGTGCCGCCTTTGGTGCGCATTCCATCCTCATGCTGGGACAGGATAATTGCCTCTACGCCTACAACACGGTGGTGGATAGATGGACGCAGTTGGGCAAGCTGCCCGAGATGGTGGGCGATAGCAAGATGCTGGCGGATGGCCGCAGTTTTTACATCAGCCACGGTGCTGGTGTGTGGAAGGGTGAGGTCATTTCCGAGCAAAGCTTTGGCTGGGTGAACTGGACAGTCATCACCATCTACCTGATAGCCATGATAGGCATGGGGGTATTCTTCATGTATAGGGCAAAGAGCTCTGATGACTTTTTCAAAGCTGGTGGCCGCATTCCATGGTGGGCGGTGTCTATTAGTATTTTTGCAACCATGCTGTCTGCTATCACCTTTATGGCGATACCTGCAAAGACCTATGGGACAGACTGGCGTTACT
>CAZRZE010000007.1:0-30324 GCA_964604535.1 uncultured Akkermansia sp. | reverse complement strand
GCGTGCGCGATATTATTATACCCTCTGTTTAAAGTCAAGCCAAAAAATGGTAGACGCATCATTTTTTTAAACATTTTATATTTGCTATGTTATTCTCAGCTAAAGTACTACAAACATATATTTGCTGCTCCCTTGCCCTTAGTAGTATGGGGCTGTCTAGGGCGGAGGAGGAGATGGTGGAAATCAGCGATGGTATCCCCAGTTTTATCTTAGAAGAGGATGAAGATCGTAGCCACGGCGAAGTGCCTGCACTTTTTCGTGATGACGCCTTGCTAGATGACTCTCATGCGAACCAAGAATTGGGTGTCAATGTCTATACCGCTCCCTCTATTAGCAAGATTTTTGCCCAGCTAGAGGGACTGCCTCCCATCCCCGATGACCGTGTCCTGAGAAGCCGACCAGAGCAGCTGCCCACCATTGTAGGCAAGCTAGCGATGGAGCTGGGCTTTTTGCTAGCTGATGGCTTTATTGCTGTACGCAGTGGGCGTATGAATGATATTAAACCTATTGCGCTTGACCTGTCGCGCTACGGCAAGGCTTTGGGTGTGGGTGATAAGATGAACACACATTCCGCCAGCCTGCTGGAGCAGGCTGAAAAGGGCTTGCTGCGCCAGTTCAAGGAAACCTTGGCAGCGACACAGGTGGATGTGAATAGCGAGCTTAGCTCCCTGCGAGACCCTGATTTGTCGCACTTGATTGCCTTGGGTGGCTGGATACGTGCGCTGACCGCATCTGCCTCTGCGTTGGATGCAGAGTTTGATGCAAAGAAAGCGGCTATACTCTTTTACCCAGATGCGCCAGAGTACTTTGCAGAAATTCTCTCGGGCATTAACCCAGATACCGCTAGTAAGATAGAGAGCGCGAAAATGATAGAACTCCTCACACAGCTGACGCAAAAAATGACACCCAAGAAGCAGGATGCCGTGCCCACGCATCAAGAGGTGAAGGATATTTTGCTCTTAGCTGAGCAGCTGTCTACCCTCGCTGTTGGTGAGGGGTATAAGTACTAGTTTTCGCCGATAGTGATGCAGATATCGGATGCCAGCAAGCTACCGGAGTACGATGCCTTGCAGGTGCGATTGGTACCCTTGCAATTGCGTCACTTGGCGCAACCCGTTCAGGGAGCGAGTCTGGAGCTGATTTTCCGACTCTCCTTGATGAATAAGAGCAAGCGTGCCTTGGTGCTCCTAGGTCGTAAGTGGACGATGAAGGAGGCGACGGGGATGCGATACTTGATAGAGGGTGAGGGGGTTTTTAACCAGCGACCAGTATTGGAGTCGGGGGCAGTTTTTTCGATGGCTGGCACATTGCTTTTGAGGCAGGGAGTGCGGCAGATTGAGCTGCGTTTATTTGGGCGAGATTATCGCCTGTCGCCATTTATTAGCCCCGCGCATTCTTTGATGTTGAAGGGGTGATCTCCCTTCTACGCTCTCGCGCAGGTTCAATTGCTGCGTGCTGCGACTAGTACTATATCATAGCCAAAGATGTCCGTGAAGAGGTCGCCCTTTGATCGCAAGGAGATGTTCTCCATGCTCAAATCCCGAACATCAGGTATGACGATTTCTATCAGTTTCGGATGCAGCTGTACGCTGAATTCCATAATACGCGAGGCGTGCGATCTCTCCATGGCATCCGCAACTCGCAGTAGTGCCGCAAGTTTTTGCACACGCAGGCGGTCTTTTTCCTCCATTTCTGCGTAGAGTCGTAGTTTGGTTGTCGGTGCACCATGTCTATGGTAACGTGCGAGGAGAGCGATGATTTCTACATCCACTCGAGAGAGTCCAAAGTGCTCTGAGTTGAGGATGATGTACTGGCTGTGATGATGATGGCTCTTGGGGTTGATGTAAGAGCCTACTTCATGCAGGATGGCGGCTACTTGTAGTAGTAGTCTGTCATGTGCTTGTAGTCGGTGGAGGTCTTGCAGTTGGTCAAAGAGTTGCTTGCAAAGGTGGGTGACGTGGTCGCCATGGCTGTTGTTAGCAACAAAGCGTGTGGCGAGTAGTCGGGAGAAGTGTAGTACTTCTTTCTCCAAGGCGCGGCTCTGCTTTTGACTGGGCATGAGGGTGCGCAGGTAGCTGAAGTCGTCTTTCTCTCCGTAGATGTAGAATTGCTCTTTGCCTATGAGTTGGGCAAAGAGTTGGTAGAAGATGAGGGTGGGTAGGTGGCTGCGTACGTTGGCGTAGTGTAGTCCATATCGCTCTACGCGCTGGTTGATGCTGCTCTGGGCGACTTCTTCTATGTAGTTGTTGAGTTCGCTGAGCAGGTAGAGCTGCTCTTCTTCGCAGAGTCCACGTATGCGCTGGAACTCGGGTGTGAGGATGAGGATGTTGTCGGGGTCTACTCCAAAGCGGTGTACGTAGTCGTGTCCTATGTCTTCAATGACGCCGCGCAGGTGTTCTGCTATGAGGTAGGGTTCATCGCGGTGCAGGACTTGTGTGCCTTCGCTGAGGATTTCTGCTGTGCGGTAGGAGCCTGTTCTGTAGCGCGCGTAGTAGGTGAGGCGGCGTTGCTCAAAGACCATGACGCGTGTGTTGCCGGGTCCTACATGGAGGAGGAGTACGCGCTGTTCTTTGAGTTGCTTGTGCTGGTTGAGGGCGGAGCGTGCGTGTAGGTAGAGTAGGCGTGTCATTTCGCCGTCATCCATGACCTGTATGCGTAGCTGGCAGGCTATGTGGACGCGGTTGATGAGGGTGTCGAGGTTGCTGATGTCTAAGAAGATATTGGAGGCGCGCAGCTCTATCTGCACGGGACCTGCTAGGCGGTATTCTTCAAGGAGGTTCTGGTACTCATTGATGATGCGCACGCAGAGATCCATGGTGTTGCGCGTGAGTCTGTTTTTTGAGAATATCTCATGCGCTAGGTCTATGGGCTGGGAGAGGGTGTCGAGTATGCGTGCCTTCCCCCCCTCGCTGTTACGCGAGGTGACGAGCATGGATATGGAGCTCGCGCTCAAAAAGATAACGGCCTGCATGTCGGCGCATATCCCATCTGTGGTGGGGGAGGGCATGATGGTTGTGGGTTTTGTGAGTTTATGTGGAGCTAGCTCCTGCGAGGTCGAGAAGGATTTTGCCTCCACGGTATTCCTGTTGGGCGTGGGTGACGGCGTCTACGATGTCGCTAAGGGGGTAGATGTGGTCTATGGCTTGGGAGAGTTTTCCTTCTGCCATGGCATCGGCGAGTTGGCTGTAGGCTTCGCTGACTTGTTCCTTACTAGCGGTCTTGAGCCATTCTGTACACCAGAGTCCTTTGAGGGTGATGTCCTTGAAGATGAGCCAGCCGTTGGGGACTTTGATGCTCTTCTTGCTCATTGCTCCAAAGGTTACCATGGTGCCATGGGCGGAGAGCATGTCCATGAGTCGTAGTGCGCTTTCTCCACCTACGCAGTTGGAGGCGAGGACGGGGCGCGCGCCATTGAGGGTGGCGAGGGTTTTTTTGACGATGTCTTCTTCGTCTTCGCCAATGACGATGTCAGCACCTAGTGCGGTGAGTTCTTCGCGCAGAAGTTCTGGACGGCGGACAAAGTTGATGGTGTGTACGCCCATGGCGCGGGCTAGTTGGATGACGCAACGCCCAACGCCAGAGTTGGCGGCGTTCTGTACAATCCAGTCACCGGCTTTTAGTGTGACAAATTGGGTGAGCGCCAGATAGGCGGTGAGTGGATTGACCTTGAGCATAGCTAGCTGGAAGGGGTCAACATCGGGGCGTACCTTGAGGAAGGATGTGGCGGGGGCCTGCATGTAGGCTGTCCATGTGCCTACTCCTTCGAGGAGGATGACGTGGTCACCAGCGACAAGGTTGGGGGAGTTGCTTTCTTCTACGACACCTACGCCTTCCAATCCCGCGATGGAGTCGGGTAGTTGTGGTTTGAGTCCGTAGACGCCCTGGACAATGTTGATGTCAGCGGGGTTGACAGGTGCAGCGAGCATGCGCACGCGTACGTGACCTTCTGCCAAGGAGGGGAGTATTTTTTCCTTCACGCTGAGGACGGCTTCGGGCTGTCCGCAGGCGTCAAAGCTAGCGTAGGGGGTGCTTGAGGGATGATTCATGTTGCCCTTAGTTTACCCCACAAAGCGGTCAGGGGTCAAGCATCATCTTGCTTGACGCGGCTTTCTGCATTGTCTTCTTCGCCTTCGTTGTTATGACCTTCAAAGAGGGGGCGGTAGGTGGGTAGTTGCCAGTTCATGGAGATGGCGGCAACGCGCAGTCCTATGATGATGATGACAGAGCCAAAGTAGCTGATCCAATGAGGGACGGAGAGTGCCTGCATGCCAAGGTAGGACAGGCAGCCTATAAGTCCTGCTGTTGCGTAGAATTCTCCAGGTCGGAAGACGTAGGGGACATTGCCCGTTAGTACGTCACGTAGTGCGCCACCAGCAACACCAGTGCAGACGCCCATGGCCATGCTGACGACAGAGTCACAGCCCGCGAGCTGTGCCTTGGACATGCCTAATATTGTAAAGAGGGCCATGGCGAAGGCATCGGCCAGTCGTATGGTGCCAACTGGCAGTTTGACAAAGCGCGTGATGAAGAAGACGACGAGTGAGGTAAAGATAGCGCAGTAGAGGAAGATTGCTCCATCGGGCATGGTCCAGTATACCTTGATGCCCTCCCCTGCGGCGTTGGTGTAACCAGTGAGTACGATGTCGCGCAATGTACCGCCGCCCAAGGCGGCAATTGTACCGCAGCAGACAACACCAAATATATCCATGCGCACGCGCGAGGATGCTGTTGCGCCACCTAAGGCACCGACAACGGTGGCAGAGATAGCGCAGGCGATAAAGAGTCCATGCTCATACCATTCTTGCGTGTCGCGCAAGGCTTCTTGGGTGATTTCGGGATCAATCATGATGGGGTGATTGTAGGGTTAATGTTGATCGGCTTCCATTTCTTGTGAGCGCATTTGTGCAGCGCGGCAGACCTCCTGCCAAGAGTTTTTGATGTCGAGGGCGTTGAGGCGACGTAGGGCGGAAAGTGTGACTCCGTTGGGGGAGGTGACGGCGTTGCGCAAGTTTTTGGGGTCTTGCTGGCTCTCTAGTTGCAGGCTAGCGGCCCCTCTCATGGCGGAGGAGGCGAGTTGAAGGGAGAGCTCGCGGCTTAATCCCATTTGCTCTCCTACCATTTGCATGGCGTCCAGTAGCTCATAGAAGTAGGCTGGGGAGCTACCTGCTAGTGCGATGAGGGCGTGGATTTGAGATTCATCGGGCAATTCTAGCGCGAGCCCTAGGGGGCTAAGTAGTTGATGGCAGAGTGCAGCATCTTCAGCTGTGCAGTTCTTTCCTCTGATGTAGGCAGTTGTGCCGACGAGGCTGGCTACAGCTGTGTTGGGCATGGCTCGCATGAGGCGACTGCCTACGGGTGCGTGTTGCTCCATGTCATGTAGGGGGACACCGGCTGCCAGTGATACATACAGGGTGGGCAGCACCATGCTATCTAAGAGAGGGAGTATATCCCATGGTTTTACAGCAAGAAAGACGAGATTGGCATCATTAACCGCATTGTTAATATCTTGAGTTGGATTAATCTGTGCGCCTTGATTGCCTAGTGCAGAGCAGAGCGAGTCGAGCTTTTCTGCACTACGGTTGCAAAGTGTGAGGGTTAGAGAGGGTAGAGCTCTCGCAAGCCCTTTTGCCAGAGCTGCGCCCATATTGCCACACCCGATAATACTTACCTGCATGCCTGCATTGTAGCGAAAGCTATGCAGCTGTCAAGACTCCTTTCGGGTTATAGTATTTTTATGCAAAGTAGGTGGCTATGACAAAATTGTATAAATAGAATAACTGTAGATTAAAATCTAACGAAATGCTTGTCTGTAAAGCTTTAAAAATGTAATAAAAGAACGATTATCATCTGAACATATCAATAAAAAGCTAAAAAATAGAATAAAAAATGAAAATTTACTTGCCAAGGGCAATATCTTATGCTAGATTATGTTCGCAACGCGGGTATAGCTTAGTGGTAAAGCTCCAGCCTTCCAAGCTGATCATGCGGGTTCGATTCCCGCTACCCGCTTTTAACTAGCTCATTGATTTCTTATGAAAATTATTCTTACCACGCTTACAGCGTTTATGTTAACAGTACCTTCCGCTCTTGCACAGGTGTCCAGTTTGGAATCTATGAAGAGTGCTATCGCTACGAGTGCTAGCGAAGCAGGAAAGAAGGATGATCGCTTGGATAGAGAAGATTTGTCTAATTTGGTGATGCAAATATACGTTGCATCTAAGGCAAACCCGATGAAGGCAGGTGAGGTTGTTGCGGCTGCGTTAGCTGCTCGTCCTGAGTGGCACAAAGATGACCTGTATGAGGTGTGTCGTGCTGCGCTGATGGGTTCTGAGCCTGCATTTGCTGCTCTGAAAAAGGCGGCGTACAGTGTCGATGATGCTTACTTGCGTGAGTATGGTATTCAGGCGGCTCGTTTGGAGGGTGAAGCTATCGTTAACTTCTGGCTTTCTATTACAAGTGTTGCTACATTGAATGACTCGCTCTTTAATCTTGTAATGACTCAGTTGGCATACGATTCGCTGTCATATGCAGAGCATAGTATCTTCGTCTTGGATATTTTGGAAACAGCTCCAAATGGTGTCACTTCGACAAGATAACGATCTAGCACTTAAAAATTATAAAAGCATGAAATTATCAAAAAGTATCTTAGCTTTGGCTCTTCTGTTTAGTGCTGGTGCTGCAAGCGCTTTCACTTTGTATGATGCTGCGCCTGCGCTTAGCCTTCCTGAGTCCCACGCTATTCGTTATTCCTTTAATATTAATGTAGGTTACGATAGTAATATTAATTCCAGTAGTGTTAATGAGAAGGGGTCGTTGACCTCCTCTGCGTCATTGGGTGCTTCTTATTCTGAAGTTGAATCCTTGCTTCAGGTTAATTACGATCTGCGCTTGGGCTTTACAGTATATCAAGAAGATGCAGACGGATTGGATGAAAATCTCTTCTCCAATTCTTCTCTGACTGCTAGTGTGAAGTATCAGGTTGATTCCCGCAATCGCGTGAGTGGTAGTCTGTATATGAACTTCAGTCCTGACCAGAACTACGGAACATTGTTGACAGCGCCAAACCGTCAAGGTGATGTGCTGTTCTGGACATTATCTGGTGACTTGTCCCATACTATTGACTCTCGTTGGAGTGCTAACGGTGGCTTTAATACCAGTGGTGTGATGTATACTCAGGGTTCATTTGATATTGATGACCGCCAGTACGCGAGTGTTAATACTAGCCTTTCCTATGCATACACGACGCTGACAAGCTTGAGCTTGAATCTATCTGGACGTTTCGACTTCCGCACAACAGGTTTGGATTCTGAAAATATCTACCTTACCGCAAGTCTTAACTCAAGTCTGTCTCCAGTTTCCAGTATTAGTGCTAACTTGGGTCTGCAGAACAAGTACATTGCAGACGAATCCTACTTGTATCCTAATATGCGAGTTTCTTACAATCATCGTTTCCGCGATGACTTAGGTGTGCAGTTCTTCGCTAGCTTTGATAATGAGAATGTCGGCACAGCCCGCCACTACAATGCGTCTGATATAGCCAGCTATCTGTCCGATGCAGCATGGCGCTTGGGAGTGAGCACTAGTTACAGACTTTTTGATCGCCAGACAATTACCTTCTCTTGTGAGTATATGCATTCAACATATACTGAAGCTGAGAATAACTTACTGGCTGACTCTACCCAGATTAACATCGTATTCCGTGTAGGCACTTCATGGAGATTGACACCAAGTTCATCACTGAGTCTCAATTATTCCTATTCTACTGCTAATGAAGATGCAGGCGACTACGATCGCCACTATATCAACATGGGTTACTCCTATAGTTTCTAACCTCGCTAGAACCATCAATTTAGGGAGGGCTTGTCTTCGGCAGAAGATACGCCCTCCCCTTTTAATAAATCAGCTATGCTTGACAATAATTCCTTAACGCCTGCTAAGAAAGAGGTAGGCTTGCATCTTCAAGATTATCTAGCAATTTGCCGCAATAGATGGAAGGAAGCGCTACTAGTTTTCCTGCTTGTATTCATTTCGTGCGCGGTGTTGACTCGCATGATGACGCCGATGTATACGACGTCTATCTGCTTTGAAATCAAAAAACCTCGTGATATTGTTGAGGTTTCAGGTAGGCTCAACCCAGTCATATCGGATGCCGCGAATTCTTCTCAATACATGACAACGCAGTTTGAACTTTTGGTTACAGAGGCTAACCTCAAGGCGGTAGCTAATCGCTTGGGTCTCCCCGGTGACTGGGGCATGACTGATAAGATGGCTGCGTCTCAGTTGCGTAGTATGATACAGATCCGCCCAAGAGGTGGTACTGACCTTATTGATGTTGTCGTAACAGGCGCGGATGCTCACTTAGTACAACGCGTGTGCGAAGCTTTGCCCCTCGCTTATAAGGATGTCCGTGAAGCAAAGGAAGAAGAACTGATTAACCGCACCATTGATGCGCGTTATGCTATCCTTCGTGATCGTTATGATGAGTTAGAGAGCAAGGCTGACGTCGTCCGACAGTACATACGAACAGGACGTTATCTGAGTGAGAATATCTGGCACTCCGCTGGATCAGGTGTGTCTGATGCAACTGCTTCTAGCGAACTCAATAGCTTGCAGACCAAAGAAGCTGCCCTCAAAAACGAAATCTCCACCATGGAGGTTCACATCGGTGAGCTTCAAAAGAAAGCTGATGATGATCTGCTGAGCTATGTGCGCCGTACAGGCATACTCACTGCTGAGTCCTACAGCTCCTCACGTGTCCGTAATCTTAGCGAGCAGCTAGACACACAAACAGAATCGCGTAAGCAAATGCTGATGGACAAATATGGTCCATCTCACCCCAACATTAAGTTGATTGATGAGCAAATCGCAGTCACAAAAAAAGAGCTTGTCTCCGAATTGATAGGCATGCGCAACGCTATGCTCGATCAACTCAATGTTAAGAATGCAGAGTTGGAGAAAATCAAGCAAGAACTTACAGTAGCTGAGAAGAGAATGCGCGAAGTTCTTCTCGAAAATCAGGACATGATACGCGCCTTGGAAGAATATCGTGCTGAAAAGGCTCGATATGATGCCATGGAGAGCAGCTATATCAATGACCGTATTGGCTTGCTTGCTCCGCGTGAGACAGTAGTTGTCCATAGTGAGGCTCCTCTGCCTATGGCTCCCAGCTCCCCTAACACAAAACTCAACCTGTCTATTGGTGCAGTAGTAGGTATTGTCGCTGGTATTGCAGTTGCCTTTATTTATAATTACTTTGACACTTCTATTAAGACTTTGGAGGAAGCCGAACGTCAACTTGGTTTACCCGTTCTCGGTGTTATTCCACAAGATGCGGGGCTTTTCCTTGTTCAAGGTGGTGATTCTCCCGATGTCGAAGCCTATCGTATTCTGCGAACAAATATTGATTTGAAAAAGGCTGCTTTCAAGTCTTCCATCTATGCAGTGGTATCCGCCAATGCAGGTGAAGGTAAAACGACGACTCTGAGCAATCTGGCCTATGTTTGTGCGCAGAGTGGCTACAGTACCTTGATGATAGATGCTGACTTGCGTCGTCCTCGTCTCGCTAGCTATTCAGAAATTTCAAGTGAAGTAGGTCTTTCCAACTTCCTTAGTTCCGATATGGAGCTCAAAGATGTTATCTTCAAGACTAATGAGCCAAATCTCTATATCTTGCCATCAGGTCCTAAGACGCTTGACCCAGCTGGACTCCTTGCCTCTTACCGCATGGATAGGCTCTTGCAGGAAGCATCGCGTCGATTTGATATCGTGTTGGTTGACTCTCCTCCAATGCTGGGTGTTAGTGATGCTTCTCTCATTGTAAGCAAGGTTGATGCTACCCTTATCGTTCTTCAGCCACGCAAGATGCCTATTAAGGCTCTCCAGCGCTCCAAAATGCTTATTGAGGCCGCTGGCTCTAAGATAATGGGTCTTATTCTCAATAATGTTGATATCACAGGTGATTCACATTACCAGTACTACACAACATACTATTCCTATTACACGACTGATAAGTCACGTAAGGAGCCCACTTACACGAAGGGATCTGGAATAGCTAATCAAAACAAGCAAACTGTCGCTTCTCAGACTGGGGTAGAACAACCCGATAATGAGGATGACATCTACTAATCTATTATTCAAAATCGTAAGCAACGTCATATTATGAATCAATCATCATTTGTCAGCAAGTTATCTTCACTGCTTCTTTGTCTTCTGTTCTTCTTAGGCTCATCTCTGTACGCGCAGAATGATGCGGCAGCGCCCGCGCCAACAGCTAAAAAGGGAGCTGATGTGACTATTACTTTTAACAATATACCTGATACGGATAAGAGTACTATCAATACGGCCTACACCGTCGACTCCAAAGATGGTACGATTAAGATGCCTTACCTCAAGTCTCGAGTATTTGTAGCGGGTAAAACAGCGCGCGAAATCACGGCTATTTTGGAGCGCCTTTACGTGGAACAGGGAATCTATTCTCAGCCCATTGTAACAGTTAACGTGGGCGCTAACGTGTCAGGTGAAATCACGCAACGAACAGTTCAAGTTACAGGCTACGTCGGTAGCAAGCAAAACCTCCCCTACAGACAGGGCATGACCCTCATTGAGGCATTGCTTGCCTGCGGCGATATCACTGATTATGGTTCACGCCGTATACAGATCACTAGAAATGGACAGACGCGTATTTATGACTACTTCAGTGCACGCGATCGAGCTATAGTGCTGCATGAAAATGATGTCATCTATGTGATGAAGCGCGGGATGTTCGAGGGAAGACTTGATGCGTTGATTCCCTAAGAATATCTAAAATTTTAGCAACTCCTTCGCCTTTTAGCGAGGGAGTTTTTTTATTCATGGACACGTACAGAGGGAATAAAGCACTATTGCTCTCTATTGGCTATGGAGAGGGGCACCGCAGCGCAGCGCGTGGTCTTGGAGATGCTCTTGCGCGAAGAGGGGCGATAGTCTCCCAGCATGATCCTTTGGCGGAGAGTTCTCTGAATAAAGTCTATGAGCTGACACGCGCTTACTACCGTTTTTGTGTACGCTATGCGCCTTTGTTCTGGCGGTTGACTTATGATAGGACAGATAGTTCTGATTGGTCGAGCATGGCTGAGGCTTTCTTTTTTCGCCCCTTGATGCGCCGCATAAAGGAGCTTTTAGCAGAGCAAAGGCCAGATATTATTTTTTGCACCTACCCTCTTTACGGCTATTTTTTGGACAAGCTGAGAGATGAAGGAGAACTCAAAGCTCCCTATGTGATGGTTGTCACAGACTCATTGGAAATTAGTCGTCCTTGGCTTCGATGTGATGCAGACTGTTGGCAACTACTTGATGAGTATAGTGAGTACAGTATGGTAGAGCGTTACGCCTTAGATAGTACAAAGCTGGTCGTTAGCCCCTTTCCAGTCAGTCCACGCTTTACTGTCAATCATCAACTCACCGCGCCAAGTGTAGCGCAGTTGAGGGTTCTTTATGCCTGCTACGGAAGTCTTTCTCAGCTGAAGGAGGAAGTAAGTGCGTTGCTGCAAGGGATGCCTCAGATGCAGTTGACCCTCTTGGCAGGTGATAGATCTGAGATGGTGCAGACTTTTATAGCCAAAACTCACCCAGCGCATGCTGTTACAGTGCTGGGCTACAGGGATGATATGGATGAGCTCTTGCGGCAGCATCATATCTATATTGGTAAAGCTGGTGCTGCGACAGTATTTGAGGCCTATCAGACAGCAATCCCTCTCATTATTAATTATGCTTTGCCGGGGCAAGAGCAGGGTAATCTCCGTCTCTTGCAAATGGATGGCTGCGGTATAGAGGCTAGTGGTGCTGAGTTGCTAACTACTGTGCGCTTGCTTCTTCAGGATGATGCGCGGCGTTGGAAGAGTATGCGTGCGCGCATGCTCAGTCATCCTCGTAGTGGAGGTGCAGACAAGCTGCTGGATGCCTTGGCACAACGTTTTTTTTCACATGACTGTTCTGCTGATTGATAACTCCAACACGCGTACCAAGTTCATGCGTGCCGAGGGAGAGGATTTGATCCTTGAGCAGAGAGTGATGCCTACCGCGGAACTTTCCGCCCTAGCTGTTTCAACCTTGTTGTCTGGGTGGCATTATGATCGCGTCGTTGCCTGTTCTGTCGTCCCAGATGCTAAAGCGAAGATAGAAGCAGGTGTCAAGCTCCCCATTCACTGGTTGAGTGTGCTCTCTCCGTTGAGTTTTTCTTTGCAGCATTATGCAGGAAGCACGACCTTGGGCGCAGACAGACTTGCCAATACAGAGGCTTTGTGTGCTTATGAACACTATCCTGCTATTGCTGTCGATTTGGGCACGGCTGTGACTTATGACGTTCTAGGGCGCAAGGGAGGGGAGCTTTGCTTCTTGGGCGGCATTATTGCCCCAGGTTGGGCAGGTATTTCTAGCATTTTGTCACGTACCACAGCACAATTGCCCCAGACACAGCTGGAAGTGAGCAATGTTGCGTTGGCTCAGAACACTCAGGATGCGCTGCTCGCAGGCTATCACTGGGGTTTTCTAGGCATGGTTAAGGAAACACTTCACGCGCTGCGTAGTGAGCTCTCAGCAGATCCCCTCGTTGTTTTAACTGGGGGCGATGCTCCCTTTGTTATGGCAAAGTGTGAAGAGGGTTTTATTGATGATAAATATCTTACATTGAGAGGTTTGTTGCGTATCGCTTTGCGTATTTGTTAGCCTTTTTTCCTCATGTTGTAAAAAAATCATTTGCCTTTTGTTGTGGCTGTGGTAAAATAAGCCGACTTCAACATTATTACATATTATGTCTGAAAACATTGAAAGTACAGTAAAAGAAATTATCGTCGAGCAACTCGGCGTAGAAGCAGACAAGGTCACAGCAGACGCAAAGTTCATCGAGGACCTCGGCGCTGACTCCCTTGACACAGTAGAGCTTGTTATGGCTTTTGAAGATAAGTTCGGTATCGAAGTACCCGATGAAGAAGCAGAAAAGCTTCGTTCGGTTGCTGATGTCGTAGCTTATATCGAAAAAAACTAAGAGCCGAGCTTTAAGGGCGCTTTTTTCTATTTTCTGATTCAGGCACGCTGGGTGTTTGGCATCCATGGTGCATAGAATGGAGCCACCGACTAGCCTGATCTTTTTTTCATCGGCGGTTCCTTTTTTTTGAAGGGGCCGCCTTTTTATTTTTCATGACTGGGACGCGACAGTTACTGCTAACTCTTGGCTCACTTGCCCTTTTGGGGGAGGTGCTGGCACAAGAGTTTTATTCGCTCTGGCCGCGTCGTCCAGAGGCATTGCAAGCGGCACGACGCTTGGTGCGTGAGGAGCGATATGGCGATGCTATCAAGGCGCTGCAGCCTCACGTGGCTTTGCTGGGCGTTCCTGGAAAGGAGGTGAGGGCGTTGCTCACCCAGCTTCAACTACGCCATTATGTGAATGGTAATCACCCAAAGGCCTATGTTTATCGCGTCGAGTCAGGTGATAATATGCAAAAAATTGCAGCAAAGCAGCAATGCTCCTACGCCTTGTTGCTTTTGGTTAATGGTATCACCGATCCGTCATTGCTCCGAATAGGGCAAAAACTACTTATCGTCCCCATGGATATCACGGTGATGATACATGAAAAGGAGCGAGAAATCGCCCTTTGGGATGGTGATCAATTTTTGGCCTCTTATCCCCTTTTAGAGATGAGAGGAAGTAGATCTAATGATAATGTGAATTTGCCTCTCTTGCGTAATGTGAGTTATAGGAATGGCCGTGCTTTGCATCCCTCCTCTCCTTGGGTGAGCTCCTCTCCGCGTTGGTTGGAGTTTGAGGGCGGTATTTGTATTGCAGGAGAGCAGGTCGCCCCAGGAGCTCAGCGCATCTATCAGATAGCTCCCGCTT
The DNA here is from genome assembly GCA_964604535.1 of uncultured Akkermansia sp. Lineage (GTDB taxonomy): Bacteria > Verrucomicrobiota > Verrucomicrobiia > Verrucomicrobiales > Akkermansiaceae > Akkermansia. The sequence continues at coordinate 16,454 of CAZRZE010000007.1, read as the reverse complement.
TTTTGAATGAGTGGGCTATTATGCTACCACCGAGCACGCGTCTAACCATCATCAAGGATGGTAGTGTTGCGATTGGTCAACGTGGCGCGATGCCTATGCAGTAGCGTATGGGGCGTAGAGGGGAGATGAACTTCTTTGCCTTTGCGCTATAAAAACCGCTGGACGATCCCCCATCAAGGTTGAGAGCAAGACGTGCAGGGAAGTGTTTCTGAAAATCCTCGCTTTGCAGCCATTGGGCTAAAGCTTCTAGCGTCATGGGGCTGCTCTGACCTATGCACCATAGCCCCTTACCGTCCGTAGCGATAAAGCTGCGCGGCGAGTGTCCTTTGTTATTGAGTCCTGCGACAACTTTTCCCTTTTCGAGTAAGAATGGCCCTGCTTGAATGGCTTCTCTCATCTGTGCGATGGGTGTGCTAAGTTTTTTGCTGCGCTGGAGCATCACTCCCTTTCCTGTGTCATACAGGATGCCCGATACGGTAAAGGTGCCGCTGAGGACGCGGCCGTGTAGGGTGCGCCCTTGATGTCTAATCATGCCCAAGGGGGTGCGAGCCTTGTCTGCGCCAAAGTAGCCTCCATTGATGCCCGCAACGCAGTTGTGCTGCTCAAAGGCTTTTTTGATATCCGCCCCGCCATCAATCACGAGGAGGCGGTGATCCTTTTCATGAAAGATAAAGAGATGAATGCGCTCCAAAGAGAAAAACATATTCCCATTATCTCGCGTAACACTGCGGTATTCTGCCTGAGTTAGCATGGAAAAAAAAAGGAGCAGAAGAATAATTGGCATGACTTATATTAGCATCGAACATAGTTGAAATACAGTCTAAATCTGCCAGTAAGGAAATAAAGCTTTTCTTTCTCTTTCCTAATTGCTATAATTTAGCTCAGCTGGGCTGAGCTAGGGCTGAGCCGTAAGTGTAACCACTCAATACAAACAAGTACAGAATGATGAATACGACGACACAAGATACCCCGCAAGTAAAGAAAATGACAGGCGCAGAGGCTTTGGTACAAAGCTTTGTACAGCAAGAGGTGGATGTCGTCTTTGCTTATCCAGGCGGTGCTAGTATGCCCATGCACCAAGCCTTGAGCGCTGAACCTAGCATACGTACCATTCTCCCCCGTCATGAACAAGGTGGTGCTTTTGCAGCAGAGGGCTACGGCCGCGCAACAGGAAAGGTAGGTGTTTGTATCTCCACTTCTGGTCCTGGTGCGACTAATATGATCACGCCCATTGCTGATGCCTACCTCGACTCCATTCCCATGGTGGCTATTACTGCTCAGGTGGGTAGTGCGATGATTGGTAGCTCTGCCTTCCAAGAAACTGACGTTTTTGGTATGACGGCTCCCATTGTCAAGCATAGCTACCTCGTCACCGAAGCTGCCGACATTCCTCGCATCATCAAAGAGGCCTTTTACATTGCTCGTACGGGTCGCCCAGGTCCGGTGTTGATTGATATACCTAAGAATTTCCAAGAACAGTTGATCGATGTCGATCTCAATGTCGAGATGGATTTGCCTGGTTACCAGCCTGTTCTTCCTTTGCCATGCAAGTCACTGGATGAGGTGTTGCCCTTGCTTATTGCTGCAAAGCGCCCCGCCATCTACGCAGGTGGTGGTATTGTGATAGCTGAGGCCTCTGCTGATCTGCTTGAGTTTTCAGAGCGTTTGCAGATCCCCGTTGCTACAACCCTCATGGGTGTAGGTGCTATGCCAGAGGATCACCCTCTTTCAGTGCGTTGGTTGGGGATGCATGGTCCAGTTTACTCCAATAATACGGTCAATGAAGCAGACGTTGTCTTGGCTATAGGTGCACGATTTGATGACCGTGTCACAGGTGCTGTGAAATCCTTCTGCCCCCAGGCTTGCATCATCCATATTGACTATGATGCCTCAGAGCTCAACAAGAACAAGCGCGTTGATTATGCCATCCGTGCCGATGCTGGAGAATCCCTCCGCTATATGAATGAACAATTGGAGAAATTGGGATACAGCCGCAAGGCTTATGACATATCCCTGCGCCCCGAATGGTTCGGTATTATTGAGCAGTGGAAGCAGCAATTCCCTCTTTGCTATGAAGATAGACCTGGTCAGATTGCTCCTCAGCAGATTGTAGAAGAGCTTCATCGCCTCACCGCGCACAGTGATACCATCATCACCACGGGTGTGGGACAACATCAGATGTTTGCGGGGCAGTTCTACCGCTTCCAAAAGCCACGCCTTTTCTCCACTTCGGGTGGTCTTGGCTCTATGGGTTACGGTCTTGCAGCAGCCATGGGGGCTCATATGGCGCGCCCAGAACTTCCTATCATCAATATTGATGGCGATGGATCATTCATGATGAATATTCAAGAGCTTGCTACCATCAAGATTGAGAGAATGCCCATCAAGAATATCATTATCAACAATCAACACCTCGGTATGGTTGTGCAGTGGGAGGACTTGAAGTACGATTCCAATCGCGCTAATACCTTCCTCGCGGATTATCACGAAGATTACGATCCAACCCACCAGAAGGAAGAGCTTCTCTATCCTGACTTCACCACAATATGTGCGGGATTTGGCATCACATGTGAGCGTGTTAGCAAGCCAGAGCAGCTTATACCTGCTTTGGAGCGCATGCTTGCCGCCGAAGAGGCCTATGTTCTCGACATTATGGTGCCTTATGACATCCATGTCTTGCCAATGATACCAGGTGGCATGGGTTACCGTGACGTGGTGCTCGAGCGTATAGCTGGTGATGGTAAAGGTCGTCGCGCCTCAGAACTAGGCAAGGAAATACCTTCTGCGCTCTAAAAGAATCTCGTTTGCATTTTTTAAATCGGCTAAAGCCGTAGGGATAACTAGTCATCACGCATGGTAGCAAAAATCATCAAGACCACCTTACTGATACTGATACTAATAGTATTCGGTATTGTTCTTGGTTCCTACTCTAGTGAAGGCTCACAGGTTCCTATTCTCATTCTCGCCGGTCTAGTTGGTCTCTTCATGCTCAACTGGCTGGGCGAGAAGTCATGGGTGCTTGTTTTCATCGCTCCTCCTGTTCTAGGATATTTACCCTTGGGATCGCTCGCCCTCATTCAGCCTGGTTATTTGTTAGGTTTGGTTGTATTGGGCTTCTGGTTGCTTATGTGGTTGACGGGGCGTGTGCAATTGCGATGGCGATCGTTGCCCCTGATGGATTTCTTCATTGCTGTCATACTGATACTTTTCATCGCCTCTTATATTCGTTACCCAGTGGGTATCCGTGCGATTAGTCTTGATACGGAATTCGTCGGCGGTAAGGAGTATGCAGAGTGTATTGTTGCCACTCTCTTCTACGTAGTTATGTCAATTATCCCTGTGGTTTATGGGGATTTGAAAAAGACATTGCGAATCGCTATGTGGTTATCTGCAGCCGCAAGTATATTCATGGGCATGCGTGTGGCGCAAGCTGTTGGTGGGGAAGCTATCATTGAAGGGGTGCAGACTAGTCGCTTTGACTTGCTCGGTGGACCTGGTATGACGATATTCATGCTCATTGTCGTCTATTACACACCCTTTCAAATTGCAACATCACTATGGCGTCTCGGGGGCGTTGTTATGGGGTCAAGTATGGTGCTTTTTGCTGGTTTCCGAGAGCAATTAGGTGTGCTTGCCGTGGGCTTTATATCTGCAGCTGTGATACATAAGCAAATTGTCATGTTGCTCATTATTGCCGCCTTTACTTATGGCTCTATTCTTTTGCTGAGTTCCGAGGGCGTGTTGCGCACCTTTCCCTATGGTATGCAGCGTGCCCTATATCTCTTGCCTGGTGTTGAGATTGAGGAGGAAATTAAGCAAAATGCCGATCACTCGGAGGAATGGCGAGAGGAAATGTGGGAAAAATTTGCAGAAGATGAGCGTACTGGGTATATCAAAGACTACTTATGGGGAGATGGCTTTGGTCTTTCTGTGGATTACCTGCGTTTGCAAACAGTGCGTACCAATCGCGGTGACCTGAAGGCTGGTGAGTTGGAGTTCTTTGCAAGAACTGGTAAGTGGCACAGTGGTAAGTGGTACTTTATCCATCGACTTGGTTATGTGGGGCTTGGTATCTTGTCCGTAGTGGGAGCATACTTTGCTATCATGATTCTCAAGACAATGACAATCTATAAACCCTACGACATCTTTCCCTATGCGTTCTTCTTGGTATTCTTGACAATACCGTCATTGTTTATTACTTTCTTTTCGGTGGGGAGTGCTACGCGTATCTTCGATATTTACTATTCTATCGCTCTGGTGAAGGTATTATACTGCATTGCAAGGGAAAATGGACTAGGTGCGACTTTCTTTGCGTCCAACGAGTATGTTCCCATCATCTTCAGAGATAATCCTATGATAGCAAAACAGTGATGACTGAATCTACTTCTCTTTTTGCCCGCGCATGTGAGTGCATACCAGGTGGTGTGAACTCCCCAGTTCGCGCCTTTCGCCGATTGGAGCGCACACCCTTCTTTGTTTCACATGCTCTGGGAGCGCACTTGACTGATGAGGATGACAATCAGTACATAGACTATGTATGCACTTGGGGGCCTGCTATTCTTGGTCACGCGCCAGAACCAGTGGTCACCGCTGTGCAGCAGGCCGCAACAAAGGGATTGAGCTACGGCACACCCACGCGCAGCGAGGTGGAGATGGCAGAGCTCATCTGCGATTGGGTGCCCTCGGTTGAGAAAGTACGCCTATGTAGTAGCGGCACAGAGGCGACCATGAGCGCCATACGCCTTGCAAGAGGCTACACTGGGCGCGATATGATTGTGAAGTTCATTGGCTGCTACCACGGTCACGTAGACAGCTTGCTCGTAGCGGCAGGTAGTGGTGCGCTCACCCACGGCAGTCCCGATAGCGCAGGTGTACCCGAGGCTTTTGCCTCCCTGACTCTCACCTTGCCCTATAATGACAGAGTAGCTGTAGAAGAAGCCTTTGCCCTCTACGGAGATCGCATAGCTGGTGTTATTGTTGAACCCTACCCTGGTAATGCAGGTTTTTATCTGCCCCGCGCTGGTTATTTAGAATTTCTGCGTGACATCACAGCGCGCTACAAGTCACTCTTGATTTTTGATGAAGTCATGACGGGCTTCCGCATTTCTGCTGCAGGTGTTCAGGGCAAGCTAGGCATCAGCCCTGACCTTAGCTGCTTTGGCAAGGTAATAGGTGGAGGCTTGCCCGTAGGCGCATTTGGTGGTAGAGCAGACATTATGGACGCGCTTTCACCCTTGGGGGCAGTTTATCAGGCTGGAACCCTCAGCGGTAATCCCCTTGCCATGGCGGCAGGACTAGCCCAGCTGCGAGAATTGCAGAAAAGCGATGCCTACACCCGCCTCGAGCAACTCGGATCTCGTCTGGAGCAGGGCGTGCGCCAACGATTACACGACACAGGCTGCGTTGCACAATTTTATAGAGAAGGCTCCATGTTCGGGCTCTTCTTCACCGATCAAGAGGTATACAACCTCGATACCGCCATGAGCTCTGATTTCGGCCGCTTTCGCCGCTTCTTCCACCTGATGTTGGATGCGGGGGTCTACGTAGCTCCCTCTCCCTATGAGGCAGGCTTCCTATCCACCGCACATACTGAGGCGGACGTTGATCACACCTTGGAGGCAATGGGCAGAGCTTTCAAGCTTCTGTAAGTGGGCAAAATTCATGCTTGCCATGCCATGGGCGAGTTTTGTATACTCAGCGCAATATGAAAATCACCACATTGCCTTTACTCCGTATAGCATGCTGCGCTATGCTGCCCACTGTGACATCGGCTCAAGAAGTGCCACAGCCAGCTCCTGTTGCAGAAAAAGCACAGGCTAATAGCGAAATGCTTTCTTCAGACACCTTGCGAGTCATTTTCCGTGGACTGCGCGAAGTCCCCCTCAGTGATAGCTCTGACCAGAACAAGCTGGTGGCCCTCTTCGAGGTAGCAGAAGCCCTTGCCTACGAGGCAAACTCTCGCTACGCCAGCCCCGCAAAGAAAGCAGGTGAAATCATTGCTGTAGACATGCTGCGCGACTTACCTGGTCAACCTAATAGTATTGTTGAAAATATCGCTCAGATGAAGGAAGGCGAAGAGGCCATTGTCCTCATGAGCACCCTTTTCCTTTTTGCAAATGCCGAGAAAAAAAGCGGTTACATCATCCAGCCCTGCACCCGCATGGAGCGCAAGTTAGCCCCTACTCAACAGGGCATAGCCCCCACAGCCGCCGCCCCAGCAGCAGGAGCACCCGCACTGCCCAAGGCATCCAACGCCATTGATATGTCGCGCCCCTCGCGTTCCATGCCCAGTGGTTTTTCTTTCTCCATTGGCTCTGGTGGAGGCGGCAATGTGCAAAGCATGCGCACCACCAGCCACTATGATCCTGTAACAGGCAAAAATGTAACACGAATGTATATCAACGGTGAGGAAGTAGACCCAGTCACTCGCAAGCCGCTCAAGAAGCCTTAATTTATCTAATAAAGCCCTTATAAAGCGAAAATAGAATTGACTCTTTCTCTCGAAACAGGCATAATCCCACGCGTTATGAAAAATCCCGTAACTGTTACCGTCACTGGCGCAGCAGGCAACATTGCCTACTCCCTCTTGTTCCGTATCGCATCTGGTGAAATGCTTGGTGCAGATCAACCAGTTATTCTTAAGCTTCTCGAAATCACACCCGCTATGGAAAAGCTCCAAGGCACTGTGATGGAAATTGATGACTGTGCGTTCCCTCTTCTTACGCAAATCGTTGCAACAGATGATCCCGCAGTAGCCTTCCAAGACGCTGACTGGGCGCTTCTCGTTGGTTCTGTCCCCCGCAAGGCAGGTATGGAGCGCAAGGACCTCCTGAGCATCAATGGCAAGGTCTTCGTTGGACAAGGTCAGGCAATCGCTGCCAATGCCAAGCCCAGCTGCAAGGTATTCGTTGTAGGTAACCCCTGCAACACAAACAGCCTTATCGCTCTTCATAACGCAACAGGTCTTCCCAAGGAAAACTTCTTTGCCATGACCATGCTTGATGAGCTCCGCGCAAAGAGCCAGCTTGCAGCCAAGGCAGGTGTACACTCCTCCGACATCACCAACATGTGCATCTGGGGTAACCACTCCGCTACACAGTATCCTGATTTCACCAACGCCAAGATTGCAGGCAAGCCCGCAACTGAGGTCATCACTGACACAGAATGGCTGAAGGGTGAGTTCATCGCCACTGTACAGCAACGCGGTGCAGCCATCATCAAGGCACGTGGTCTTTCCTCCGCTGCATCCGCAGCCAACGCCGCGATGAAGACAGTACAGATGCTCTCCAACCCCACCCCAGAGGGCGACTGGTTCTCCGTTGGTACATTCACCACAGAAGGCAACCCATACGGTCTGCCAGCAGGCATTATCTGCTCCCAGCCAACATTTGTACACGCTGATGGCAGCTACAGCATTGTAGAAGGCCTTCCAGTTTGCGAATTCTCTCGCGAAAAAATCACAGCAACCTGTGATGAGCTTCTCGCAGAGCGCGCTGACGTTGCAGATCTCCTTGACTAAGGATAGCTAGACGCAAAGTCTTTTTTAGGAACACCCCTCTTCTTTAGTGGAAGAGGGGTGTTCTTTCATTTTGACCAATAGTTAAAAAGTTAGAACTTTTGATATTGCTTTTGTAATATATTTCAGGTATATTATAAGAACTATGGATAACAACCTGATTCAACAATTCAATGAACAAATTCGCAATGAGTTCTACTCAGCCAATCTCTACTTGGCCTTCTCTATCAAACTCGATGAGCTTGGTTTGGGTGGTGGTGCACACTGGATGCTGCAGCAGTACTTCGAGGAGCTGTCACATGGTTTGATGTTTATCGACTTTATGAAGAAGCGTGGTGTAGCAGCGGAAATTCTCGGTATCGAGAAGCCTGAAAGCTGCCACAGCGAGGTGCATGAGTACTTTGAAGCATCACTTGCACACGAGAAAATCGTCACAGCTAGCATTAACAAGCTGATGAAGATGGCAAAGGATCAAGATGACTATGCAGCACAGGATTTCCTCTTCGGTTTCGTGCGCGAGCAGGTGGAGGAAGAAGACACACTGCAAGACATTATTGGTGAGCTGAAGCTGGGCAAGGATAGCCCTGCGGCACTACTGCGTCTTAATGAATCTCTTCAGCAGAGAGGCAACTTTGTCTTTGATCAGACGAAGTAAGGCGAAAGTCAATACAGTATTTAAAGCGGAGCGCGGCTATGTAGCCGCGCTCTTTTTTTGCCGCTAAGCGGCGTGAAGGATATGCTTAGCTCTTTGGTGTCTGTCTCGTGAGGCGTATCACCTGCACAGCTGCTCCCGTGGGCTTTACCTCAATCTTATCTCCCGTTGGGAAAAGCAAGAAGTAAGTTTGCTTCTCATCACGTGGTAAGACTAGGCGTAGCATGTCGCGCATGTCCTGCTGAGGCTTGGGCAGTAGTCCTGCACTCAGCTCCTTGCCCTTGGCGTCTACTAGCTTCACCTGTACGTCTTCTGCAGAACGTGGTTGCACATCTACCATGAGGCGTTGTGTGTCGGCTGGGATACCGTTCTTCTCGTACCATTTCTTGGCGAGTTGCTGGTATCGTACGCTGACATCCTCTGCCCCTACGCTCTTGTTGTGGAAAGCCCAGGGCAGGTAGAAGTGTGTGGGGTTTTCCTGCGTTGCTGGCTTGCCTGTGGTTGCTAGGACGCGTTGGTAGGGGTTCTTGTTGTCGAGCATGCCGACGGCCTCCATGACCCATCCTGTGTCATAGCCGCCTTCACCAAACTCGAGCATGCGCCATTCTCCATTCACCCAGACTTCTGTCCATGTGTGGTTGCCTCGTACGTGGTTCCATGAGACAACGCCTGCTATGCGTGAGGGGATGTCTACGCTGCGCAGTGCTGCGGCAAAGAGTATGCTGAGACCTGTGCAGGAGGCTTTCTTCTCTGTGAGGGCTTCAATGGGGTTGAGGCAGGCGCGGCTGCGCTCTGTGGAGTAGTGCACGCCTGTGAGTTTTCCAATGTTCTTAGCAATGAAGAATGCGGCTTCCTCAGCTGTCTTGAGGTCCTTGACGTGGGGGTAGAATATCTCTCTCAGTGTGGCATGCCATTCGCTGGGGTTTTCATCCAATAGCTGCTTGCCATCTATGTACTGGGCTACAAGTTCTGCTGGGACGTCCTTTTTCCATGGCAGTTCCTGCGCGCTGCTCGCGCTTTGGCTAGCGGTGGCAGTGGCAGTAGCGGTGTTGTCTTGGGCGCAGAGAGGTAGCGCACAGAGTGCGAGAATGATGAGGGGGGATTTCATGTTCTAACTTTATCTGATTTTTCCTCTCAGGTAAAGCATAGAAGGCTGGTATAGACAGATTTCTAATCATTTCCTCTGTCATATTGCGCAGAAAAGCTGCATTCTCAAAAGAATGCAGCTTTCCAAAAGAGGTTTGTGTAACGCGGCGCGAAATTAACGCTTGCTGAACTGGAAACGCTTGCGCGCACCGGGGCGACCTGCCTTCTTACGTTCCTTCATGCGGGAATCGCGAGTGAGAAGACTCTGCTCACGAAGCTGTGGGCGGAATTCTTCGTCAATCATAACGAGGGCGCGTGCAATTGCAAGGCTCATGGCACCAGCTTGACCTTGGATACCACCACCACTGGATACGATGCGTACATCGTAACGCTTCATTGTGTTGGTTGCATAGAAAGGCTGAAGCACTGTGTTTTGCAGGGCGTCTGTTGGAAGGTATTCTTCAAAACCGTTACGGTTGATGATGATTTTTCCAGACTTGCCTTCTTCTGCAGGAGTGAGCCATGCGTGGGCGACAGCTGTCTTGCGGCGGCCAGTCGCGTTGTAAGGAGTTGTTGTACTCATAGTGATTAAAAAGAGAAAAGAGATTAAGCGATGGTTACGGATTCAGGAGTCTGCGCGGTGTGAGGATGCTCTGCACCTGCGTATACCTTGAGACGGCGTCCCTGTGCGCGACCTTGGCGTGTGTGGGGTACCATACCGCGGATAGCCAGCTCAAGAATCTTTTCAGGATGCTTTTTGCGAAGCTTGGAGGGTGTGGTTACGACCTGATTACCAACATAACCTGTGTAACGTGTGTAGATTTTTGCACGTTCCTTGTTGCCTGTGAGGACAACCTTGTCCGCATTGATAACAATCACATGATCACCACAGTCTACGTGAGGGGTGAAGATGATTTTATCCTTACCGCGGAGGAGTTTTGCAGCTTGTACTGCGACTTGACCGAGCACCATGTTAGCTGCATCGATTATATACCATTTACGCTCAATGTCTTGAGGCTTGGCTGAGAAGGTTTTCATATCTTATTTATACTATTCCAGTTTTGGCGTTTTCCACTCGAACCTCTTTGTTCGGGGCAGATAATCTAATCTCTCTGCACCTTTTTGTCAATGCCATTTTTTATATTCTGTCATTTTTTTGCATTTTTTCCTCTTGGAGATACTCTTCGGCTCTGATAGAATAGCGGCAGATGAGTGAGTCTTACCAACGAGATGAGTTGTTGCGCGTATTGCAAGAAAACTTTGGCTTCGGCTCGCTTCGTTCTGGGCAGGATGAGGTCATCCATGCTATTATGGAGGGGCGTGACACGCTGGCTATCATGCCTACAGGCGGTGGTAAGTCTCTCTGCTACCAGCTGCCCGCGCTCTGCCGAGAGGGGCTGGTCATTGTTGTGAGCCCCCTCATCGCGCTGATGAAGGATCAGGTCGATGCACTGCAAGCCCGAAAAATCCCAGCGGCTGCTATACATTCTGGCCTCTCCAATGACGAATACCGTCAGGTCATGCAGCAATTTTACCGCGAAGAGTTGAAAATTCTCTACGTCGCGCCAGAGCGATTTGGTCAGCAGAGCTTTTTGCAGAGCCTGTGCGAGCAGCGCATCTCCCTGCTTGCCATAGATGAGGCGCACTGTCTCAGCCAATGGGGTCATGACTTTCGCCCCGACTACCTGCGACTCGGTCGCGTGCGCGAGCAACTGGGCTACCCCCAGACCGTGGCACTCACCGCTACTGCTACAGAGCAAGTGCGCCATGACGTCCTGCATACCCTCCAACTGCGCGACCCAGCTATCATCATCAGCGGCTTTGCCAGAGACAACCTCGACTTCTCCATACAGCATTGCGAGAAGAGAAGTATCAAGTTTGATCGCCTCCGTGCCTTGGTCAGCCAGTGGAAAACAGGCATCATCTACTGCTCCACCCGAAAGAATGTCATGCTCGTCCACGAAGAGCTGCGCAATCATTGCCCCAGCATAGTCGCCTACCATGCCGGCATGACAGATGATGAGCGCGAGTACTCTCAAAACGCCTTCATCTCGGGAAGAGCGGATGTCGTTGTAGCCACCAATGCCTTTGGTATGGGCATAGACAGAGCGGATGTACGCTTTGTCGCCCACTTTGAGATACCGGGTAGCGTGGAGGCCTATTACCAAGAGGCAGGGCGCGCAGGGCGTGATGGAGAACGCGCGGCCTGTGAGCTGCTCTTCAACCACGCTGACCTGCGCACGCAGGAATTCTTTTTTGAAGGCAGCAACCCCAGTGCAGAGACCATCAGGCATCTTTACCGCCTCCTGCTGCACCTAGCAGACCCCAGCACCCACGAGGTGGAAATTACCGTAGACGAAATGGTCGCCCGTATGCCCAAGGATGTCAACCCCATGTCCATCAGCTCTGCGTTATCGGCTCTTGTCCACCATGATGCCATCATTCGCTACGACATTGCAGGCAAAAACACCCGAGGCACGCGCATCAAGCACCCAGAGCTCACGGCCGCCATGCTGCCGCTCAATGAGCAAGCCATCCAAGAAAAGTCTGACCGCGATCATCAAAAAATTGAGAGCATCACCCGCTACGCCTACACCAAGAAATGCCGCCACCAATGGATACTCGACTACTTCGGCGAAAGTGGCTCTAGTAGCTGTGGGCACTGCGACCAGTGCAAGCCCAAAGATATAGCCAATGCTGTAGAAGTCACAGGCGAAGCCCTAGACAACGTACGCAAGGCCTTGGCAGGAGTAGCGCGCGCCTCTCGTCGTAACCCAGACGGGGAGTGGGAAGGTATCTACGGACGCGGAAAAATCATGGACATGCTGCGCGGCTCCAAGGGTGCCAACATGCACGCAGGACTCACACGGCTGAGCACCTATGGCATCCTAGAGCATCTTAATAAGCCCCAAGTGCAGAATCTCTTTGCCTCCCTCATGGCAGCTGGCTACATTCAAACTAATGGTGCAGAAATGCCCCTCATCACTCTCAGTGAGGAAGGGCACGCCGTCATGATGGGGAAGGCCACCGCCATCCTCCCACTGGACTGGATGGACAGCGAGGTTAAATCTACAAGAAAGCCCAGTTCTCGCGCAACAAGAGCACAGGTCGTGTATGAGCAAGCCATGAGCAAGCGTCTGGACAAGGAGCTTTACAATCATCTGCTCGACCTACGTCGCGACATAGCAGATGAGCACAATATCCCAGTCTACTGCGTTATGAAATCCGAGGCCTTGCAGACCTTGGCGAGACTGCGACCGCATACCATAGAAGGTGCGGCAGATATCAAGGGAATTGGCAAGAGGATTAGTCAGAATTACCTTGCTGCCTTCATCGAGCTCATCGTGGATTACGAGGGCGGGTAAAGCACGGTGCGCTGCTCTCGGCGCAGTTCCTCGGCACGACGTTCTTGTCGCATTTTGACTACCTCACTACGTCGCAGAAAGCACCTCACGCGTGTTCCCTTTTCGGAGGCAACACGTGCGTAGACGCGGCCTAACTTTCCTTTGGCTATGGCTCGCTGTATGGTGCTGCGCCCGACTCCTATGTAGTTGGCAGCCTCCACGATGCCCATTAGGTGAGGGCTTTCATCAGGTGAGATGCACTGCGGCTTTTTTTCCGCTAAGTCTTCTACCTCTTCGCCATTCCAATAGATGATTGGTGGTCTTCCGTCCTTGCAGACAATGCGGTAGCCAATTTTGTATTTGTGCAAAATGGCTCTTGCAGAGGACAGGCTGCTACGGAGGATGTGTGCTGCCTCTCGTGTTGATAATCCATCTTGTTGTTTTTCTTCATAGAATCTACCCGTTAGAGGGCAATGACCCTCTTTGGCTATGAATAGCTCATCGGGATAGCTGACACCAGGTATGTCAATATATCGTTTTCCGCCCAGCCCCTTCAATGTACGGGGGATAAAATTAGGCCTTACCATGTGATTTGTAGATCAAGTAAATCGAGTATTCTTAATGAGTATTAATCAGACGCTAAGAATATACAAACGATATGGAGGTCTATCAATCGGGTAGCGTTTTAGGTCTATTATATCTCTAACTGTTAAAGTCTTGTGGTAGAGGGGGAGGTAAACACAAAAAATCCTTTGTTCCACAAAGAGGAATAAAGGATTGAATGTTTTAATAAAACAAAGCTTATATGATTACATGGGGGCTATTCGCTATGTTTTTGTAGTAAAAAGAGGCAGGGTGCTTTTTTTCCACCATTGTGGCAACGCGTGCTCAGGACACTGTACTGCGGCAGGCTTAGTTGTTGGAAGTACTGCTCTATGGCGAGCATTTCTTCTTCTCCTCCCTGATGCCCAGGGTAGGCTACGAGGCTGAGGCAGCCCCCAGCTTTGAGCAGGCGCAATGAAGATTCAATCGCGCGCAGCGTGCTGCTTGTCTGTGTGATAAGATGATGATCGCTACCGGGTAGGTAGCCTAGGTTGAACATGATGGCGGAGGGCGCATGCTCCACGACGCTGGCGATATGCTCATGGCTGAGGTGGTGCAGGCGCACGCGCTGCAACAATCCTGCCTTTTCTAGCCTTTCGCGGGTGAGGGTCAGTGCCTCCTGCTGCACATCAAAGGAGTGTACGATTCCCGAGTCACCGACGAGCTCTGCAAGGAATAGGGTATCATGTCCACCGCCTGCCGTTGCATCCACCACGCAGTCAGCCTGCTGCACAGTGGCGCGTAGCAGCTGATGACAGGCGGGTAAGAGGCGCATGGCGCGGGGAATGGGTGAGGGGGGGGGAAGTTTAGTTCTTCTCTGGTATATCGTGCATTTCGATATAGTTAACAGCCGTGGTACGCTTGGGGTTGTTGGGGTCGCGTATTTCCAGTCTCATTTGCTTGAAGAACCAAGAACCATCGCTGAGTCTCTGGACGGAGTTGATGAGGAATCGCTTTTTGAGCTTGCCATCCTTGCCATGTCCATCAATCTGCCAAGTGGTGCCGTTTTCCTTGTCAATCCAGATGCGCACCCATGCAAACTGCCCCACATCGGGACGAGGGTTGGCTACTTGCACGATGTAGCAATCGCGTCCCTTGACGCGGCTTTCTGCCGTGTTTTCGGTAACAGTACCACCCTTCCAATAGAGATAGCGCAGGGAAAGGTCCTCATAACTGACATCGGAGTCGGCGATGCGTGCTCCGTATTGCTTGCTGGACATGGGGGCTGCCTTTCCTTTGGAATCGACAAGGAGGAGGTCAGCGGCTTTTTCTCTGATGCGCACATCAAAGCGATGCCATGCGTTCTTGTTCTGATACTGAAAGACCAAGGTGCTACCGCGGGCACTGAGGGCAAAGGGGATTTTGTTGCGCCCCTTGCGTATCTGGCCTTGGACATCACGCTCTGCCTGACTGACAGTCATTTTGCGGACATTATCCAGAATATCATCGGCTGCGGGCGCAGCAAGAAGCGCACCGCCCGACAGGATGAGGCTGGCACAAAGCGAGGGTAAAAGATGACGTAGGGCTATCATGAGAAATAGTATAACAGAACGCCCCCCGGCTGAGAAGGCGTTTTTATGACAGTGTTTATTTGTTCACCTTGTAGACCTGATTCAGGTAGGGCTGGTTTTCGCGTGTTCTTTCAAGGGTGTAGCCGTTGCGCTGCTGGTAGCCCTCTTTTGAGGCATTAACACGACCTTCAAAGCTCTTCCAATTGCGGCGTGCAGCTGGTGTCCAGCCTAGTTCTGCCGTCGCCATGGCTCTGGGGAAGCTTTGGTACATCACGTGCTCTAGGTTGGGCACGCGCTCCGTCCATATGTTGCACTGCACGCCTCGCACCACGTCCTTGTCGCCCACTTTTTCGGGTTCAAAGCTGTAGGCACGCTCTAGGTTGAGGATGGGCATCCAGTTGTATTGCCTCTGTCCCTCTATTTGTGGGAAATCCCAGTAAAAATAGTCCGATGGTCCTATGATGAGTTTTAGCTTGTTCTTCTTGGCTGCTGCTGCTGCTTCTTCTGTCCTATTGGCGTACCAAGCAAAGACAGTTTCGCCTTCGCGGTAAAGCTCCTCATCCAGCTCATACCAGTAGAGGGGCTTTTTGCCGTGGCGTGCAACCACCTTGGCGAGATCGGCTAGGAAGTCGCGCATCTGGTGCGCACCGTGCTCCTGACCTCTCTTTTTTCTGTGCTCCGCGCAGTCGGGGCAGCTGTCCCAGCTGATGGTAGGAGCCTCATCACCCCCTACATGGAGGTAGTTACTGGGGAAAATGGAGGCAAGTTCTGCGACGGCTGCGTCATAGAACTTCCAGAGCTCTTCCTTGGCAGGGCAGGTGAGGAAGACTCGACCCGCAGGACCTTGCTCCCCAGGGCGAACGACTGTGCCATCCGCATCGCAGAAAAACTCTGGATAAGCGGCAGCCAGTGCCTGACTGTGACCGGGGGCATCCATTTCTGGGATGACCTCCATGCCGCGCTCTGCGCAGTAGGCGACAATGTCCTTGAGCTCTTCGCGTGTGTAGTAGCCGCCTTCGGGTATGCCGTTGCCCATGGTCTCACTGCGTTTGCTGGCCACCTCTGCCATGCGTGGGTATTTTGGTACAGCAAAACGCCAGCCGTTGTCGTCCGTGAGGTGGATATGGAATTTGTTGAATTTATAGCGAGCCAGCTCGTCAATGAGCTTCTTCATATCTGCTACAGGCATATAGTGTCGTGCCACATCGAGCATAAAGCCGCGCCACTCATATTGGGGAAAGTCGTAGATGCGCCCTGTGGAGATGCCCTTGGGCTCGCGTTGCAGCTGCTCTTTTAGTTGCTGCAAGGAGCTGAGAGCATGGAGGCGCGCCGCCTTGTCGCGCCAGCGCAGGTGGACACCCTCGGGGGTGATTTGGATTTCATAGGCCTCATCCTCCTTCAATTCTTTATTCTGCTCATCACTCAATATTTTGAGATTCTGAGTAGTTGTGGCTACTTTTTCTACATGAACAGGTGCTGGAATAATGTCGTAGGCCGACGCTAGCGAGCCCAAAAGAAGGGATAGAATGACGCTGATTTTCATTAGTACATCATAGGGAAATTGAGAGGGGACAGCAAGGAGAAAATACGGAGAATTCTCTCGAATGCCCATGAATAAAGGACTTTTAGAAGAAATCTAATAAATTTCACTTTCTGCTTGTTTTATTTTGCATGTCTGTTATTTTGGAATATAGTTCTAATAGTTCTAATTATGCGTATTCACATCTCTCCATTACTTCGTA
>CAZRZE010000006.1:0-30800 GCA_964604535.1 uncultured Akkermansia sp. | reverse complement strand
GTGCGAGTTGGGCGACAACGTCGCCTGTCTTGAAGGCGATGTGGTGGATGAGACCACGGCCGCCGTTCTTTTCAATTGCCTTAGCAATAGGGCTTTCGGGGCTGGTGGGTTCAAGCAACTCCACGTGGACACCCGCTACATCAAACATAGCGATGCGTACCTTTTGAGTGGGTACTTCAGAAACGACGGGCTCACCGAGGCCGAGCGCATCACGGTAGTGAGGGATGGTTTCTTCAAGGCTGGTGACAGCGATGCCGATATGGTCGATTTGTTGAATCATATTTATTGGAATGTCGTTGAGGAGTCTTTGCGCAAGTAGGTAGACCCGCGCTCAAGTTGATTTTAGCAGCTTATGACTGCCAAGGGAAGCATTTTTTTAGGACAATTTAGGATACTTTTTACAACTACTTCTTTGATGTCCATGTCAGCTTGAGAACAGTGGCGATGTCGTGCATCTTGACCTTGCTGAGATTGATGAGTAGCCCCTTATCATTTTCCGTGACAGTGGCGCTGCCTTCTTGGGCGATGAGGGGGCTGATCTTGAAGTCCACTCCTTGCACGGCAGGGAGTTGTATTTCGCCATTTTTGGGCATATCATAGACAAAGAGGTAGAGGGTGTTGCTACCCTTGCGTGTGACGCGTCCCCAGCTGGGCTCTTCTGCAAAGGGGGTGGCATCAGTTCCGTAGATGGCCTCCGCGTTGGGTTTGACCCATGCGCCAACAGTTTTGAAGGTCTTGATGCTCTCTTCTGGTATAGAGCCATCTGCCATAGGTCCTATGTTGAGCAGGTAGTTGCCACCACGGCTCACGATGTCGATGAGTTCTCGTGTAACTTGTTTTCCGTTGCGCCAATTATGGTTGTGGGAGCTGTAGCCCCAGCTGCCATTGAGGGTGTTGCAGACTTCCCAATCACCAGGTATGCCCTGTGCAGGGATGTAATGTTCTGGTGTGGAGAAGTCACCCATCTTTGTTGGGGTGGATTTGAAGTCTTCTGCCTTCATCGTGTTGCCTAGGCTGAAGAGGCGGTTGTTTTGGATGGCCATGGGGTGGTGCTTGAAGAGTGTCTCCATGAGGCGTGATGCGCCCCAAGCCTCATCGCCTTGGAAGGTTTGTGTGCTAAAGTCCCACCAGATGATGTCCACGGGGTACTTGGTCACGAGTCGTTCAAAAATGTCGTGAAGGTACTTTTTGTAGGCAGGGCGATTGCCCGCCTTTCTCTTGCCCTCTTTTACAGCTTCTATATTGCCTGTTGGGTAGGCGATATCAGTGCCTGTTGGGTCGTAGTCGGGGTGATTCCAGTCAAAGACGGAGAAGTAAAGCCCTGTTTTGAGTCCATGCTTTTTGGTGGCATCGGTGAACTCCTGTACGATGTCCACGCCGTATTTTTCTACACTGTTGAGGGGGTATAGCCCCGTGGTGTCGTAGAGATTGAATCCCTCGTGGTGGCGAGAGGTCATGACGATGTAGCCACAACCAGCCTCCTTGGCTAGCTTGACCCATTCTTCGGCTTTTCCTGATTTGTAGTTGAACTTGGGCAGTGCCTCCGCAAAGTAAGCACCTGATTCTGCACCACTATATTGTTGAATCCATTCTGCGGCACCTGTTACTTCCTTGCCATTGATGACACCACCTAGTCCGGAATAGAGACCGTAGTGGACAAACATGCCAAACTTCGCGTCGCGCCACCACTGCATGCGCTCTTCGCGATTTTCCAATGCACTATCAGGTACGCCCTCGGCAGGGCATAGGGGAGAAAGTAGGGGGAGAGAAAGGGCGCAGGCGCGCAGCAGGGAATTCAATTTTGTCATGCCCGCATTTTACGCTTTTATGGGCAGAAAGCAACAAAAGAGTGCGTAATTAGGCGAAATTGGCTAGCCATTTTTGGTATATTTTGGGGCAGAGCTCGCTGGGGCGTATCTCTGCCTTTTCGCTCCAAAAGACAGCGGTGTGCAGGATGGGGACATTGTGCTGCTGGAGGTACTGGTCTATAGCTGCCTTGTGGGCTAGTACTTCTTCGCGTGTGGGTGCATGGACAACACCCATAATCTGTGCGCCACCAAAGGCTTCTCCGCCACTGCGCCAGTAGCAATGAGTCATGCAGGTATGCTGACCGCAGAGAGCACCAGCCTCTTCTTCCCTACCGACTGGGACTGTCCAGTGGAAGAGTCCGCTAGCACCTGTGCCGCTGTGCTTGCTGCGCTTGCCCTGATGGTCAAGAAAGCTGGCAAAGCGACCGATGACCTTTTTCTCATCCAATTGCTGGGCGCAGTTGCAGTAATCATCTAGACTCATACCCAGTGCGGCAGCGCGGGTTTCCCAAGGCTCGTGGCGTAGTTCATCAAGGCTGAGGCTTTCTTTGAGGCTGAGTAGTACATCCCATTCCCTTGCGGAAAGTTGTGGCTGTGCTGGGCGTTGCATGATGGGGGGCTCGGGCTTGCGGTCTCCGACGAGCAAGCCTGCACGTCGCACATGACCAACGGCCAAGGAAAACATACCCACGACGGGGAGGAAGATGACATCATCCGCGCCTGTGTGCTTCATGATGACTTCTGCATGTTGCTGCATGCTGCCCTGACCATGGGGCACTTTGAGGGTGGTCCAGAGGCGGTAGTTCGCACCCGGTCCTTCGGGATTGTCACAACTGCGGCGCACCACGTGGCCAGTGAAGGGATCATTGTCGCGCAGCCATGCGTAGGCTGCTTCTAGCTTGCTGTCGTCTATGCGCCAAGCCACCAGTGCGCCATCAGCTAGGCTGGTGGAAAGGAGGGTTTGGCGTATGCGACGCAGGAGACCTGCCTCTAGCATGGCGCGTAGGCGGGCGATGACTTCTTCTTCATCTATGCCTGTGCGTTCTGCCAGTTGGGTGAAAGGGTGGCGGTGAAAGCCTGTGAGCTGGTCTTCCGCGATGCTGAGTAGCAGGCGGTTTTTCTCGTCTTCTAAGCTGGGATTCATTGGTTTTTTGCTGGGTTGACCCATCCGCAGTAGGTAAAGAGGCTCTCACCAAACTTTTCCTTGGCCGCTGCGGCGATGGCTTCGGCTTGCTCCAGATTCTCTGTGAGGGCGTAGAGGGTAGAGCCAGAGCCGCTCATGAGGGCAGCACGTGTGCCCTTTTGCTGCAAAAGCCAGTTTTTCATCAACCCGAGGATGGGGAATTTTTCAAAGGCGGGACGCTCTAGGTCGTTGAAGAGCTTGATGCCATCCACCTCTTGTGTTTTGTAGTTGAAGCCCGCCATCTTTTTAGAGCTGGCAAAATTCTGGTAAACAAGGGGGGTGGAGACTGCGAAGTCGGGCTTGATGAGGACGATGGGGGATGTCCATGAGGCGAGCTCGGGGCAGGGGGTGACGATTTCTCCTCTTCCTGTGCAGCGGCTGGGGACAGGGTTCAAGAAGAAGTTGGTGTCGCTGCCTAGCTGGGCTGCCATGCCGCCTAGGGTCTCATCATTATATTCTGTAAATAGTAAATCGTTGACGCTGAGAAGTGTTGTGATGGCGTTGCTGCTGCCGCCACCTAATCCAGCGCCATGGGGGATGTTTTTGGTGAGGGTGATACGTTGCTTTGCCTTGCGACCATAGCTGGCTTCAAAGACGCGTATTGCCTTCATGATGAGGTTGCTTTCGTCAGTGGGTATGCTGGGGTCGTTACAGAGAATGGTCGTGGTGCGAGAATGGTGGAAGTGCAGATCATCTGCCAGATCCAGACTCGCCATCAAGGTGTCAATAGCATGGTAGCCATCTTCTCCCTTGCCAAGGATGCGGAGAGAGAGATTGATTTTTGCAGGGGAACTGACGTTGCTCATAACGGAGAGTGTACACGATTGAACCTGCCTAGTCAAGAGCGTTTGAAGCGGATGAGCTGCGTGACAATCAGTAGACCAAAGACGATGAGGGGGATGGCTATCATCTTATTAAGGGTCAGCACCTCCAAGCCCCATGCGAGGCTGAGAATGAGGGCGGTAACGGGCTGCACGTAGTTGTAACAGACAGCAATAGAGGGCTGCAAGAGCTTTTGTGCCACAGTAATGAGTAGGTAGGGGACAAAGGTTGTGCCTAGTACAATAAAGAGGGTGTAGAACCAGTTGGTGCCGGTCATTTCCTGCCATGGGAAGTGAACCAAATCCGCGCCAACGAAGGGCAGGGAGAGTATACAGGAGATACTAAAGAGCCATACCAGCAGGACAAAGGGATGATAGGTGCGCAGTAGACGGAGGAAGAAGACGAAGTAGCAGGCTAATATCACCTGCGCAAAGAGGCAGAGCATGTCTCCCAAGATGCTGCTCTGTCCGTCTTCTGGGCTGGATTGTCCTAAGACGAGGGTGAGCACGCCAGCGGTGGCTATACCGATGCCGAGGGCGCGTGTCCAGTCCATTTTCTGCTTCAGGAAGAGAACACTGAGGATGAGGACAAACATGGGCGGCAGCGTGGTGACGATGCCAGCATGGGAAGGTAGTGTTAGACCCACTCCGTAGGTGTAGCTGTACATGTTGAGCGCCATGCCAAAGAGCGACATGAGAATGAGGGGGAGGAAGTCACCCTTTGCGATGCGCTGACGTGGGAGAAAGGGTAGCATAATGAGCAGGCAGATGGCGCAACCAATCATACGCAGCGTAGCGAGATTGATTGTATCCATGGGGCTGTCTGCTAAGAGAACCTTGGCAAAGGGACTCATGAGACCAAATCCCGCCATGGCGAGAAAGGCGCAGAGGTGACCCGTTGCTTGATGTTTTGCGGGGGTAGTGGACATGTTGGTAGTTGGATGAGAGGGGGGGGGAGAGAGGGAGAATGCTTAGATCTGCGCGCTGCGTTGGCGCAGGACATGGTCACAGAGAACGAGGGCGGCCATGGACTCTACAATGGGGACAGCGCGTGGTAGGACGCAGGCATCGTGGCGACCCTTGCCCTTGATGAGGACATCTTGGTGCTGGTCGTTGACGCTTTCTTGTTCAAGCATGACGGTGGCGGTTGGCTTGAAGGCAAGGCGCATGAAAATGTCCTCTCCGTTGGATATGCCACCCTGTATGCCTCCGCTGTTATTGCTGCGGGTGCGGACGCGTCCACTCTTCATGAAGTAGGGGTCATTGTGCTCGCTACCGCGTAGCATGGTGGAGGAAAAACCGCTGCCCACCTCAAAGCCCTTGCAGGCTGGTATGCTCATCATGGCG
The DNA here is from genome assembly GCA_964604535.1 of uncultured Akkermansia sp. GTDB lineage: Bacteria > Verrucomicrobiota > Verrucomicrobiia > Verrucomicrobiales > Akkermansiaceae > Akkermansia. The sequence continues at coordinate 25,641 of CAZRZE010000006.1, read as the reverse complement.
TGGGCGAGACTGGCCTCCAACTTGTCAAAAACGGGATCGCCCAAGCCCACTGGGGCATAGCGAATGTTGCAGTTGATGATGCCACCTACAGAGTCGCCAGAGTCCCGAGCTGTTTCTATAACGCGAATCATTCGTTCTGCGCTTTCTGTGTCACCAGTTCGCACGATATTGGATTCTACAGCTTCGCGTGTGATGCTGCGTGGGCAAAGAGGGCATTGTTCTGTGTGGATACTGGACACCCATGCGAGTATGTCCATTTTGGGGTAGAGGTGACGTAGAACCTCTTTGGCAACAGCACCTGCGGCAACACGTGCAATGGTTTCGCGTGCGCTGGCACGTCCTCCACCTGCCCAAGCGCGGCGACCGTATTTTTCGTCGTAGCAGTAATCTGCATGAGAGGGACGGTAGGTATGCTGCATCTCGTTGTAAGCCTTAGACTGCTGGTCCTTGTTACGGACGAGGAGGGCAATGGGTGTGCCTAGAGTGTAGCCGTCAAGGACACCGCTGATGATTTCCACCGCATCGGCTTCATTGCGAGGGGTAACAATGCTGCTCTGACCAGGGCGGCGGCGGTCAAGCTCTACTTGGATGATTTCTTCGCTGATGAGAACACCTGCGGGGCAGCCATCAATGACGACACCAACGCCTTTACCATGGGATTCCCCCCATGTGCTGATTTTGAAAATAGTGCCGAAGCTGCTTGACATGCGCTGAGTATATCGCAAGAGTTGATGAGATGCAATACATGTAATAACATAATTTCATTTTGCTGACACGGAGGCAATAATAAGCCCCCCTCTCTTTATTTGAGAGGGGGGCTTAGTGATGGACTGTTCTCTAGTTTAGAAGGCGAAGCTATAACCTATTGTTCCATTGACGCTGTTGGAATTGGAGCGTATTTCGTAGCTTGCATCAAAGAAGATTCTTCCTTGATAACCCATGACAGGAACCTGTAGTCCTACTCCCACTTCTGCCCCCACATTGCCTCGTTCTGGGCTGTGTATTGTGCCGGTAAAGCCACCTATGCTTAGACCGCTATCTAGCTCGGATTGGGTGTCGCCTATATCGGCTGTAAGCATGGCGCGTAGACTGAATGAGGCAGTACGGTTGTAGACGTTTTCTCCAAATGTGGTCTCTACGCGTCCACCAAGTCCCAGTGTAGCATAAGTCATGCTCTGTTCTCCAAATCGGAGGGCTGCGTCACTGGATGATTCCGTGTAGGCGTTGAGGGTGCTGCTCTGGAAGCTGATGTTGAATAGAGGTTGCCAGATGGTTGTCTCATCATCGCTCATGATATTGTAGGCTAGCTCATAGAGTGCACCAAAGCTATAGCCATCTGTGCTCATGCTTGCAGTGTATTGACCGCCAGAATAGCTAACTGTTCTATTTCCGCTTACATCTGTTAGCCCCGCAGAGATAACAAAGCTTTGACTCCAGTTACCTGTATGCTTGTAGGCATAGAGGCTGATGTAGCTGCTGTTGAAGTCGCTGTTGAGGTTGTCTATGTCGCTAGAGCTATAATTTCCCTGATTTGCGGTGAGGGCGATGCCCATGCTAAACTGATTGTTGTAGCTATAGTCAACGCCTACACTACCACCCCAGCTGTCTAGCTCATAGCCAGATTCTGTGCCATCGCTATCGAGCTCATTGCTGCCACCCTCTGCGCTTATCCAGCCTTGAACACTTAGTGAGTCTTCATACAGGTTGGCCTGATGGTCATATAGATTGCTAGCTCTATCTCTGACCTTGCGGAGTTGACGTGAGAGGCTTTCACTCTGCGCCATGCCAAGTCCCGCACTGCTTGCACCTGCTACAGCTGCTGCAAGGCGATCTGCTCCTGACGGATTGCTAGTCAACATAGCGTCCAGAGCGTTCATGACGGCTGCCAGATCGGGGTAGATGGTGGGGTTGTTCTGTGGGTTGATGCCGCGGAGTGCTTCCGATAATATTTCAAGACCCGTGCGTCCGTTTTCCGTCTGTGCGTAAACGGTGTAGAATTCAGTGTTGAAATCAGCAAGAATGGCATCAATACCGCTGTCAAAGCGTAGATTGATGAAGTATTTGCTCAGGTTCTGATCTAGCTCTATATTGCCATTTATGCTGCTTCCATCAGAGAGGCTGAGTAGCTCAACAGTGGCGGGGTAATCGGCAAAGTTGAGTGTGCCATCTCCCAGCTCAACAGATATGCGGAGAGTGGAATTACTACCCATGGTGAGCGCGCCACCAGTGATGACTTGCTGACTCTGGTTGCTTTCAACAAAGGCTCTGTTGAGAACGATGTTGAGCGAGCCTGCGCTAACGCTCGAGTTGTTGGTGAGCGTGAGAGCCTGTGTTGTTGCACTAGCCGTGGAGAGGTTGATGTTGATGCTCGCACCATTGCTATTGATACCTGCTATTGTGCCTCCTACTGCATTAGCCAGTGTGAGAGAACCTGCCGCGCCAGTTAGGGTGAGACCTGCTGCTGCATTGAGTGTTTGAGAAGATCCTGCAAGGCTGTTGACGGTTGCGCTGTTGTAGCTACCTTGGTAGACACCACCTGAACCACTGATGTTTATCAGACCAGATAGGGAGCTGGTTGCATCGCCGTTGAGGCTATCGGTGGTGAGGCTTCCTCCGTCCCTATTATTGAGACTAGATGACTCTAGTGAAATTGCATCCACGGTCATTCTGGCATCGCTTTGTACCTCTAGTGCTGCCTGATTCAGCGCGATGCCTGCGCCCATGAGGGTGGCATCATTCTCTCCAGTTAGCTGAACGGTGGCGTTGTTGATGGATATATCGTTGAGGGCAAAGCTATCCTCGTCGTTGTTGAGGGTGACGAGGGAGTTGGCTATGCTCTCACCTGTGATGGTGAGGGTGCGACCAGCCTCACCTTGTAGATTATTCATTAGGAGACCTTGCGTATCAGTCGGATCAAGGCTTAGGCCTGTGAGGTCAACGAGACGATCACTATCGACGTTAACGATATCTATCTGGTTCAATGCATCATAACTCAATACTTTTCCATCTGCGCCAATGACAGGGAAGAACATGGAGGGATCACTGTTCTCTAGACCTGGGGTAGAGCCTACGTCATTGCTAGTACTCCAGATTCGACGGTCGGCAAGGCTGATATTAATAACGAGACTTCCTTCTGCGTTTTCATCAAGAATAATATCAAAACCATTAAGTTTTTGTGTGTTGAATATGCTTAGATCATTTGCGTCAAGGGTGAAATTATTCCAATTTAGCTGCGGATCTGTGCTGCTGTTCTTTCCTATGATGATGTAGCTGCCTACCGCTGTGCTGATATCAAATCCTTGCAAATCGCCTAACTCGATAGCAGTGGTTGCGCTCAGCGATGAGATGCTGCTAACACTGAGGAGGGCGGTAGAGGTGGATATAGACACATTGCTGGTAATGGTGTCTACTTTCAAATCTCCAAAAACCTGTCCAAGGTCGTCCAATATGAGCTCCATGGTATCTACAGAGCCCAGTGTGGAGTTGCTTGTGCCCGCGATGGTCAATGTGTCAACGCTGATTGTGCCAGCGTTGGCGACAAATCCACTGAGGGTTGCATTGCTGCCACTGAGGGTAACTCCTTGGGCTATTTCCAGATTGCTGCTGGTGAGTGTTTCTATGCTGCTATCGCCTTGCAAGGAGAGTTGCCCGCCTGCGTCGTCGAGAGTGCCCAACTGTGAGCCAGCTCCTAGAATCAAGCTGCCTTCGTTGCTAATCGCTGCGCTGTTTGCTATCATGGCTCCTTCTACAGAGACTTCTGCACCAGCTTTGATGGTGAGGCTACTGCCGTCTGCAAGGTTGGCAAGAAGGGCAGATAGATTACCCTCAGAGTCGACGACTAGTTCTGCTCCGCTGCTAATGGCTAGGATGCCTTCTGTGTCGTTTGTGCCTATTTGTCCCAGCAATTTTGCTGTGGCATTTAGGGTAAAGGTGCCAGCCAAGATGCTCAGACTACCTGTCGAGAAGCTGTCGCTTTCTCCTCCATTCATTGTGTAATCTTTTGAATCAGAATTAATGCTGGTGCTTAGTGCAACATTATTACCGGCAAGAGTTATAATCTCAGTTCCCTCTCCAGAGAAGATCGCCACATTATCCTCATTTGGCACATTTGCGGACCAACTAGTCGCATCAGTCCACTGACTCGATACGCTAATCCATGAATTACTCGCCAAGCTGAGTAGCACATTATTGTTGATACTAGATTGGCTGTTGAATGTGTACTCATAAGTATCAGAACCTACGAGGATGCTAAAGTTGATATCCTCATTGAGCGCGATATTTGTCAAGGCATCTATGCCACCCAGCTCTATACCAATGCCAGATGTTAGGGAGCGTTCGAAGTCCGCGAACTCTGCATCTGTCATCGAGAGGGAGAGGGTGAGGCTCTCCGAGATAGCTGTTTGAAGGCTAGCGGCAAGCCCAGAGTTTACGGTATATACCAGAGAACTTCCTACAGCTGTTTGTGTGAGGGTGCCAGTATGGGTCCATGTGTAATTTTCCAGTGTTACACCACCAGAGCCTGTGAACTTGGTGAGATCAACATTGCTATTTGCCAAGGTGACAGCAGCACCTGCTCCTGTAAAGCTAATAGTGTCTGTTGCGTTGAGGGTAGAGTTTTCAACACGGTTGTTGGAGATGAAGTTAATCTGCTCCGCTTCGAGACTTGAGGCATCTAGGGTACTATCAGATAGGCTGTATACAAGGGATTCACCTGCTAGACCTATCTGTGCGTTGCTAATATGTACATTGCTAGCTTGGCTGAAGCTTAGGGCGGCATTGTCGGCCAGTGCTTGCACAGTCATATTCTGCGTGTCATCTAGCTTTTCTATGGTGCTTATCACGCGTGTAAGACCGAATGTTGCCTTAAATGAATCGCCACTCAATGTCATTGTTGTTCCATCCGCCATGAGGAGGCTGCTTAGCGATAGGCTAGTGGTGACCTCCATATTAGCACCTGCGGAGAGTGTGACTGTATTGAGGTCAGTCCCTGTCCCCAAGGAGAATGAGGCATTATTCACATTGATATTACCACTGCCTGCAACTGCTGTTTCCACCGTGTTGACAGTGCTAGCCCCTGTAAACTGCACGGTGCCAGAGCCATCAATAATGAGCGTATCAAAGTCCTCATCACGGTGGAAGTTGAGTGTTCTATCCGCAGCAACATTGAGGGTGGCCGTACCTGTGTCGGCAAAGCTTATATCCGTGTAAACATTGGTGACATCATCTGACGCTGCTACAAGAGTAGCACCATCAGCGATATTCACTGTCATAATGTTAGCGTGATTGGTTGTTGTGGTTTGGTTGAATAGGGTGAGGGTAGCGTTATCTACTATATTTAACACGATATCATCTGCCTCTGGGCTGTTTGATACACCGTGTAAACCCTGTCGCAGGATGAGATTGCCACCATCGCTTACATTAATGATACCCTTGCCGTCTCGTGTAGAAATGCCAGCCATAGCCTCCAGAGTACCAGCGATATTCAGTGTATTGGTTGCTTGCAAGTTGGATACCATGAAAGAGCCATCAGAGCCAACGGCGCTTGTGGTTGATGCAAGGATGCGCAGGGTGGCACCAGCAGCCACATCAAGAGTGGTTGCTGTCGCGCCAGATGCGCTCATCAGCAGGCTATTAACCTCGTACACACCTGTTCCTGTGATGCTTGTTGTTTGACCTGTCAGTGCGAGGCGGACATTATCTGTTAGTGTTGCTCCATCACCGACAAAGACTGTGTATCCGCTGGTTGTACGGGCGTAGCGGTTATCTGTTCCACTAACACCACCAACGCGTGCCGTGCCAGAGGCTAGTGACAAGCTTACTCCTGCAACTAATTTCCCTGTAATTGTATCCGTTGTTGTGTAGGTGATACCTCCTATCAGGGCGATGGTGGAATTGGTATTAAAGGTGATTGCGCCAATGTCCCCTATGGCATCGGCATAACCTAATCCCAATGCGGCATCTGCTGCTACTACGGTTGCCCCTGTGCCAAGAGCACCTGCAACACCAATGACCAGCGTGCCAGAGTTGATTTGAGTACCACCTGTATAGGTATTGGCCGTGCTGATGGTGACAATGCCTGTGCCATTCATCACAAGACTGGTATCACCCGCAATGCTGCCTGCTCCTGTTAGGGTATAATCCTGTGCACCAACAAAGCTCAAGCTGCCTGGAGTGACTGTTCCTGTAATCGTCACTGTACCACCAGTGATAGCGGTATCTGCAGAGCCAAACGTGATAAAATCTCCGTCCCCATAAGTCGCTGTCCCAACTGGAGTATTCCAAAGGGTTGCATCGCCCGTTGCCCATGTTCCGTCACCACCTGCCCAGACGAGATTTTCAAAGCCAGCGAAGGAAGTGATATTGAGAGTCAGTGTTTTTTCGTCAGGACTCAGTTCCACTGTAAAGATGGAGTCCCCCAAACCAGTGGATGTAAATGCTCCTGCGGTGATGACGCCATCAGTGGTGGTCAGGAGTGTGTAACTGCCTACCCTGTCAAAGCCTATTAAATCAAGCGTCGTACCCGAGATATCTAGACCATTATTCGCTGAGATAGTGCTGGTATTGGAATCAAAGAGTATTGTATTATCTAGGTCAAGGCTGACATCACTATTGAGTTTTGCCCCGCCCGCACCAATGGTCATATCGGTTGAGATTATACCAGCCCCATTAAGGGTGAGCTCTCCACCATCAATGGAAATATCGCCTGTATAGCCATTCAATCCAGCCGCCGTGGTTATGAGCTGTCCAGTGTTTCCGTCTGCTGTGGTAATTGTTAAATTGCTTGCCCCGCTCAGAGAGCCAACTGTTAATGTGCCGCCACGGATTACAGCATCATTGCCTCCAAGGATTAAAGAAGAGCCAATTGTTAAACCGCCACTTCCCGACATGGAAAAGTCTGTCCCAGTGACATCGAGACCATTGATGGTTGCAGTTACGCCATTTTGCTCTACTTCGGAAAGCTCTAGAAGACGAGATTGGTATGCCTCTCTGACGGTAACAGAAATGGTTCCGCTGTAGTCAGTCATCTTCGCAAAACTCATCCCTACATTCTCAAAACCGAATTCAACACCGTCGGTGTCGTACTCTCCTATTCCCAGATTACCTGTACCTGTGATGGATTGGAACTCATATACACCACCAAACTTAAAATTAAAAGCACTATCTTGATTAACTGTTAAATGGGAAAACGTTACAGTACGACTCGCCCCTGTGCCAAAGTTTTGGTAAGTTCCGCCATTGAGGGTGATAGCCGTATTGTCATGTCTTGTGCCAAAGCTGCGGTGCTCAAATATAGCCCCAGCTGCAATGATAATTTCGCTAAAGGCTATATCCACCTGCTCGGCTTCGTTGGATGCACGTTGACCAAATTGTACCATGCCTTCTTGTATATCAAGTGCTCCAGTCATTGCAAAAACAGGTGCGGTTGTAAAACCTGCGGTGAATTGACCACCTAATAGGAGTCTGCCTTCACCCAGCTTTGTCAGCCCACCTGTGCTAATCAGCTGAGTTTCAGCAGTGGTGCCACCAAATATAGCTACAGCTATGTCACCATCTAAGTTAATCGTCAAAGAGTCAACTGTTATATTGTCTCCTAATGTGATGGTTCCGCTTTCAGTAAATGTTTGATTTACAGTACCATTGATACTTGCGGCTGTCCATGTCACATTTTGCGCTAAGGTAGTGGATGTGCAGTAGAGTGAAGAAATGGCTATCAATGCTAAGCGCAATGCCTTGGGAAGCTTAATTTTCATGTTTTTTTGTGTAATTAGGATGGATGTATCTTATGTCGCGCGATTAATACAAACCGCGAAAATGTTACGATATCAATCTGATGCGTTTTGTCAATAATAAATAATGTAATACTCTTGGTGTTGTATACGAAAAAGTGATAATGGTATATGATTTTCTTAATGTGCTTTATAGAGTTATGTTAGGCTTTGGGGTGTTAATATTATTAGATAATGATGGCATTTCCTCAATTCAAGTAATCGTGGTAGAAAGCAACAAAAATGCTTTAATTGGATTTTTTATGATAATTTTTCAAATTATTATAGAGCGATTTAACATCAACTCATTGTTGCTTTATCCTTGACATTTGTCATCATATCGCTATCATACCTGCTCATATGAAAGAGCAGATTGCAATTGTACAGTCCGCCGCTCTCGAACAGATAGCTGGCATAGCCTCAATGAAAAGCCTAGAAGAAGCCCGTGTGGGGATTCTAGGTAAAAAAGGTAGCCTCACGCAGCTACAACAGGGGATGCGTGATGTGCCTAAGGAAGACAAGCCCGCTGTGGGCGCCCTGCTCAATGAGGCGCGTGCGGCAATTTCTGCGGCCTTGGATGGACGACGTGATGCGATTCAGCTAGAGCTGGATGCCCTTGCTGTAGCAGGTGTGGATATCACCCTGTCAGGGGCTAGCCTGCACGAAGGCGGTCTGCACCCCATCACCCTAGTGCGTGATGAGGCACTGCGCGCGCTGCGCCGCATGGGTTTTGCGCTGGCAGATGGCCCAGAGATTGAGGATGAGTGGCATTGCTTTGACGCACTCAACACCCCCGAAGACCACCCCGCGCGTAATGAGAAGGATACCTTCTACTTTGACAGCGGCAAGTTGCTGCGCACGCAGACGAGCACGGTGCAAGCCCGCGTGATGGAAAAGCAAGCACCCCCCATACGCATTGTTTGCCCCGGTTCTGCCTTCCGTCGCGACGCTATTGATGCGACACACCTTTCGGCCTTCAACCAGATTGAGGGTCTCTACGTGAACAAGGACGTGAGCGTAGGAGAGCTGAAGGGAACGCTGGAATACTTTCTCAAAGCGCTCTTCGGCAGTGAGACAGCGGTGCGCTTTCGCCCCCATTTCTTCCCCTTCACAGAGCCCAGTTTTGAGATTGACGTGCTCTTGCAAGCAGCAGGGCAAGCCCCTCGCTGGATAGAGATAGCTGGCTGCGGTATGGTGAACCCTGCCGTCTTTGAAGCCATTGATGCAGAGACAGGTCGCAAGGACTATGAGGGCATGACAGGATTTGCCTTCGGCATAGGGTTGGAGCGACTGGCCATGATTCGCTGGGGTATTCGCGATATTCGCTTGCTGATAGAAAATGACATCCGCTTCCTCGCTCAATTCCAATAATTTAAACTTTTTTTATATATGAATATTTCATTAAACTGGCTGGCTAGCTACATAGACCTAGAGGGTCTCGACACGCAGGAAATGGCTGATATGCTCACCTTTGCGGGCATAGAGGTAGAAGGCATTGAGGAGCGCGGTATCAACCATGACCTCGTTGTTGTAGCCCGCGTGATGGAAAAAACGCCTGTAGAGGGCAGTGACCATCTCAATGTCTGTCAGGTGGATGCTGGCGAAGGTGCGCTGCGCCAGATTGTCTGCGGGGCTAGCAACTATGTCGTCGGTGACCTAGTGCCCTGTGCCTTACCAGGGGCAGTGCTACCAGGTGACTTCACCATCAAAGAAGGCAAGTTGCGCGGTCTGGCCAGCAATGGTATGCTTTGCTCTGCCTCGGAACTGGGGGCAGTGGATGCAGAAAACGGTCTCTGGATTTTACCCGCTGATCTGACAGTTGGTACGCCTGTGAGAGAATTTTTGCCCACGGACACGCTTTTTGAACTAGAAATTACGCCCAATCGCCCTGACTTGCTTAGTCACTGGGGTATGGCGCGAGAGCTTGCTGGCATCACAGGTCGCCAGCTCAAGGACGACCCTGCTGCTGCCATCACAGAGCAGCTGCGCACCGTGGCAGCTGGGGAGAGCATCACGCTTTCCGCCCCAGAGCTTTGCCCCCTCTACACCGCCACCACCATCAAGGGGGTGAAGGTAGGTCCCTCTCCAGAGTGGTTGGCTGATCGCCTGACCGCCATTGGCCTGCGTCCTATTAACAACATTGTTGACATCACCAACTACGTGCTCTTTGAACTGGGTCACCCCCTGCATGCCTTTGATGCAGCAAAGATTACTGACGCGCTAGACGTGCGAAAGGCTACAGAAGCAGAAGTCTTTACCAGCCTCATGGGCGATGAGTACACGCTGGAGAAGGAAGAACTCCTCATCTCCGACAGCAGTGGGGCAGCACTTGCCCTAGGTGGCATCATGGGTGGACTGGATTCTGGCGTGACAGAGCAGACCACGGACATAGTTCTAGAAGCCGCTTGGTTCGAGCGCAGCAACATACGCTTTAGCTCCCGTCGCTTGGCTCTGAGCTCCGATTCCTCCTACCGCTTTGAGCGCGGCACCTCCCCATGGAGCGTCCTGCGCACAGCAGCGCGCGCCATCCAGCTCATAGAAGAAATCACAGGCGGCGTGGCAGAGCCCACGCGCATAGCTGGTCAAGCCCCCTGCCTTGTTGATGAAAGCTGCGCCACCACCGCCACCGTCTTGGAACAGGGCAGCGATGCCAAAATCTACTACGCTATTGACCAAGTTAATCTCCAATGGGCAGAGCTAGACCGCATGACGCAGGGTAGCGTGCCTCATCAAGAAGCCATTGCCATCTTGCGCCGCCTAGGGCTTCGCGATGTGGACACAAAGGGCAACTGGGATTGTCCCCCATGGCGATTGGATCTCAAGCGCAGCTGCGACCTCTTGGAAGAAATTATCCGCGTCTACGGACTGGATAATATCCCCTCAGTCTACACATCCGTCTTTGTGGAGGAGAGCAGCTATGACCGCAACCATGACTTCCGCATGGGGCTGGCTCGCAAGCTAGCAGGTGCGGGCTTCTGGGAAGCACAGACCTTCAAGCTCATTTCCGATAACAGCGTTGACCCCACCATAGCACGCGTGGACTACGCCTTCCCCTTCCGCCCCATGCAAGAGGGCGACATCATCCGCGTGGCGCTTCCTATCAGCGAAGACCACAGCACACTGCGCCCCTCTGTTGCACCCGGTCTCCTTTCTGTGGCCGTGCGCAATATCAATCAGGGCATGGAAAGCGTGCGCCTCTTTGAAATGGGACGCATCTTCCGCAACACAGGCGGTGGCAAGGGTCGCGACATAGAGCAGGAAGCCATAGGCATCCTCCTTGCAGGTAAAAAATCCCCAGCCAGCTGGAGCAACCTCAAGCCCGAGGACAGCAACTTTGCCGACCTACGCGCCATAGTAGAACTGCTTGTCCCACGCGCAGAAATCTCCTTTACTCCTGCCAAACCACGCCCCCATACAGCCATGGGTGCAGATGTCTACATCAACGGACAGCACTGCGGTTACTTTGCACGCCTTTCACTAGATGCCTGCCGAAAGCTGGGTCTCCCCGAAGACACCAACTACACAGGGCTAGAAATACGCAAGCTGCAACAGGTAGCCCAAGCACCCTTCAAGGTGCAAGAACTCCCACAATTCCCCGGTTCTAGCCGCGATGCTTCCTTGGAATTACCCCTTAGCACCCTGCATGCTGATGTCATGAAGGCCATAGCCAGTGCAAAGCAAAAACTGCTTGTAAGCTACCAGCTCAAAGACATCTTCACCGATGAAAGCGGAGAGAAAATAGCCAGTGACCGCAAGGCCATGACCTACACCTTCCTCTACCGCGATGCGAAAAAGACACTCACCGCTGCTGAGGCAGACATCGCCCACCAGCAAGTGTTGGATACACTGAGTCGCCAGCTCAAGGGGCTCAACTTCCGCTAAAAAATTGCCATGGCAAAGCCTAATAAACCCATCAATGTGCGACGCGCCGATATCATGAAAAAGGTATCGACTATAGTCGGGTCGCACTATGATAGCCAAATAATAGAGGACATAGCGCAGCACGATAACGTGCTGCACTGCGAGAATATGGAAATACATCTCGCCTCTGCTTTTGGCTTTTGTGATGGGGTGAGGCGAGCCATAGACCTTGCCTATGCGACAAGGGAAATGTTCCCCACAGAACGCATCTGGCTCATAGGAGAAATCATCCATAACCCCGCAGTCAATGCCCACCTAGATGCCTTGGGGCTGCAACGCCTCCCTTGGCAGACAGGATCGCCCGACTACGATCAAATGCAGGACGGCGATGTGGTCATCATACCTGCCTTTGGTGTCACCGTGGCAATGCGTCAGCTTTTTGAACAAAAGGGGCTGCGCATTGTTGACACCACCTGCGGTCACGTCGTCAGGGTGTGGAGAAAGGTGCAAAAATATGCCTCAAATGGCATCACCAGCATCATACATGGCAAGCAAAAACACGAAGAGAGCATGGCAACAGCCTCTCACTCCCGAGGCAATGCGGGGGACGGCAAATTCCTCATCATCTTTGATGAAACAGAAGCACAGGCACTAGCTGATACCATCACAGGAAAGATGAGCTATCAGGAATTCATGCAGTACTTCAAAGGCTCATACTCCGTCGGCTTTGTGCCAGAACTGGATCTACTGGAAATAGGCATAGCCAACCAGACGACCATGCTCAAGGACGAAACCGCGCGTATCCAGCAAATGCTGCATGATGCCGTGATGCAGCGTGATGGAGACACAAAGCGATTCCATGTTTGCGACACCATATGTGGCGCAACGCAAGACAGGCAAAATGCCCTCTATGAACTCTTGGACAAGCACCTGCACTGCATGTTCATTGTTGGCGGTTACAACAGCTCTAATACAACGCACCTTGCACATATTGCAGCGGAGCAAATACCCACCTTCTTTGTCAAATCCGCGGAATGCCTCCTGTCTACGGAGGAACTGCGTGCCTTTGATCTGGATGCAAAGAAAGAGAGAGTCTTTCCCTTCCCCATACAACTACTTGATAAAGAAAAGCAGTGGCGCATAGGCATCACAGCAGGAGCATCCTGCCCAGCCAATGTGATAGAGGGAGTTATTATAAGACTCATGGAGCTGCGCGAGCAATCCGAGGCATAAAAGTAAAGCCTTTGCACTGCGCGTCAGCGCGAGGCGGCGACTGTGCCTTAAATAATCAGAAAGTCCGCCTCGAAAAGCCTGCATAGTGGCCTGCCCCATAACACTGTCGCCCCTGTATGAACTCGCTCGCAGGGCGTCATTTCTCTACTGTCGCTGACGCGAAGCGCAAGAAATATTCAGCGCAACCACCGCGCCTAAGGAGCAGCTCCTCCCCATTACTCTCTTGCATCTCACTCTACCTCATTCTATTGTATAATCTTTACTTATCCTTGAACATGATAATAAAGAAATATGAATACACCCACCGCATTGAATATATGCAACCTAGCCCTTGCAAAATTGGGAGAATCTCCCATCAGCGAGCTTTCGGCCAACGGCAACCCCGCCACCCGACAATGCTACCTCCACTACCACCCCACACGCAGGGAAATACTCTGCGCTCACCGCTGGAGCTTTGCTGCAAAACTTATTGAACTACAGAGTGCCGAACAATCTAGCCCCCATAGCCTACTTGCCCACACACTGCCACTGGATTGCCTGCGTGTGCTGAGTGTGAACCAGAAGCACTGGGAGTTACGCGGACGCAGCGTCTACACAAGAGACAGCACAATCAAGTTGCTCTACACCTATGACTGCGAAGACGTAGAGTTCTTTGAACCTCTCTTTATTGATGCGCTGGCAACGCGACTTGCCTACAAAATGTGCATCTCCTTGACAAGCAGTAGCACACTCAAAGAAAGCCTTGCGCAGGAATACTCGCGCGTAGCCCTGCCCAACGCCTCACACTTCAACGCCGTCCAGTCGCAGTCCAACGACAGCCATCCCCTCTACAAACTCTGGAAGAGGGCGAATAGTGATTGTGACGACTGCTAGAAAGAGCCACCCCAGTATCAATGAGAAAAAAGCATCTCAGCATCAGTGAAAAACGAGATTGGCTCGCCTCACTCTTTCGAGATACCACAGGCGAGATAAGTCAGGCAGAAAAGTTCAAGGCCATGGTGGAGGACACGCGCCTCGCCATGCTCAGTGAAGAAAAAGCTGCCAGCAAAAGCCCCAAAACGAGCAAGGAAGATGCTCCGCAAATGCAGCTCATCGAGCTACTATCACATCTCCCAAGCAAATAAAATAAAAGCAGAAGAATAAGGAATTTATTCTTCTGCTTTTTAATTTTTTAATCCTAAATTGACTTGACGGGGCGCAAGGTATTTCTTATTTTAAAAATATACATTCATTACCATGTCCTCCAAATTCTTACTCCCTATTTCTTTAGCTCTAACATCTCTGTTCACCCAATGCGATAGGGCAGAGTTAGTAGAGGTGACGCCTCTGGAATATCTTGCGCCTCAGAAAGGTCTCTACGATTCCTATGAGCGTATGGTGCTTCGCATTAGCCCCACAAAAAAATCCATTTATCCCGCAAGGGCCGAAGGTCGCTACTTTATCTCACATGGTAATCATGGCATAGGTGGTCCCTTTGTGGATGAATCTTATATTGACCCTCAAAGTAATGATTTGATAGCCATCATTCGCCCACCTGACGGAGGCGAGGTCTTTTCGTCAAAGCACTCTGGGGAGCTTGATTTGTGGTATTCAGAACAGCCTTCTCGCGTCTCCACCCAGGCTATATCAGGGGATAAAGGGATTCTTCATCTTGATGGCAAGAAGTTTGAGTATGAAATGGGTACCTTGCCTTCGGAAAAAATTGCACGCTACGGTGTTTTCTTTAAAGTTCCAGATGATGTGTATATTATAAGTATAGAGTTCTTTGATGAAGATGGGAAATTGATAGAAACGAAGCAGACGCGTAGATTGACAGAAGGTATTTCGATACGACTGGTGAACAATCAAGCCTACTTTGAAAAAGCGAAGGCAGAAATTGCATCGGTGAAATTTCATTATTTCCCTGAATCTCTTAAAAATATGACTTTGCCCCTGACCTGCGCTGTTCCTGAAAAAGGTAAATGAAATTTACAATGGATTTCCATAATGCATCTACAGCTACCGCTAGGACTACATCAAGAGTTCAAAAAGACGATGATTTTTAGGGTCTGTATTCACCAGAAGAGCAAGTGAATATAGAATTCGAGAGCGATTTGTATTAGCGTACAGCGCGATAAATGAGCCATACAGCGAGTATGGCAATAATGAAGGGTAGCAACTTAAAAGCTACAATACCCACAAGGACGACCATCGCTACAATAAAGACAAGTACAAGGATGAGCCCTAGAATGCTGCTCCACGACATGTTGGAGAGTAGGGCGCGCAGTATAGAGGGGTTCTTCTGCCTTTCTTCTTCTTCGCGCAGGTCTACATTTTGCATTTCGCGCCATGTGGAGGAGTCAGCGCGGCGAACCCAAGTGTTATTTTGGACTTCGCCTTGCTGGCGCAGGCGCAGTAGGTCGGTACCGCTGACGGGACCAACCTTCTTTTCTCCTGTATCGTAGTAATACTTGCGTGCCATACCTTTCTGGGTGAATTGTAGCGAAGTCTAAGCGATGCTGCAATCAAAAAACATGACATGAGGCAAGTGATATGGTGAGTTAGTCTTCGATAATGAGGCGGAAGCCTACGTTGAAGACAGGTTGATGGGGGAAGTACTCCTTGCGGCTATGGGAGGTGGAGTACTTGGGGCGTTCTATGAAAGAACCACCACGCACCACACGTGCCTTCTCATTACCACTGCTGGTCCATTCTGCGACGTTGCCGTGCATATTATAGAGACCAAATGGGTTGGGAGCGTATCTCTTTCCTCCTACGGTGACCAGCTCTCCGTCATCGACACTTTCTTCCTTGGGGAGGTAGGTGTAGTGCCCGTACTTGTAATTGTTGGGTGCCATGGGCTGGGGGTTGACTCCGCTGACGGCAAACTTCAGAGTGGTCTTGTCAGCTAGGTTTTCTAGCTTGCCAAAGTCGCTCTTCAAGTCACCATACCAGAAGTCTGTGTCACTGCCCGCGCGGCATGCCCATTCCCATTGCTCTTCGCTAGGAAGGCTGATTTTTAAGCCAGTTTTTTCGCTGAGTTTTTTGCAGTAATCCATGGCGGCCTCATAGCTGAGACGTATTGCTGGTTGTTCTGGCTTGTTAGCAGGGTAGCCAGCAACAACGTGGTCTTTCCACAGCTGGTCGGTGAACTTGCTGTCATGCTCGGGGAAGAGGGCGCGCATCTGGGCATTGGTGATTTCCAGCTCTGACATCCAGAAGGCTTTTTGTATATGCACAATGCGGGGAAGAGCGTCTGCTCCATCTTCTGGGCTGCCCATGATGTATTCACCAGCAGGGATACGGACGAAGTTGATGTGAACATTGGGGGCGACCTCAACAGTCTTGCGTGTTTCTCCGAGTTGGGCTTGCATTTCCTTTGCCTCTTCGGGGCTGAAGGGCCAGTTGTCTAGCTGCAGATCGGGAAGGATGGGGCGTTCTATTGGGCTGGGCTTGACAGGCTCAATTTCCCCTTGAGACTTGAGGCTGTTGGCGTAGTCCTCTATTTCCTTTTTCCAGTCCACGCCAGAACCTTGGGCGTACTTGTTCTTCAGCTCTATACGGCGGTGATACTGCTCTCCACCATGGCGGACGAAGGGCATCATGGTGGCCTTGTTGTGGTTGAAGTTACCACGGTAGGGCGCATTAAAGCCAATCCATTGGTAGATGGTGCGCCAATCCTTGTCGCTGAGGCTCACGCCATGGTGTCCCTTCTTGAGCAAGCGAACAAGCTCGCTGGTGTTGGGATGGTACTCGTAGGGCTTGAGCACGGCGAGGTCGCCCTCTCCGCCCTGTCTGTGGACAAAGGGGTGCAGGTTGATATAGGAAGTGCCAAAGCCCAGTTTATCCTTTTTGCCACCAGTGAGATCCATGATGCCTTCTCTCGTGCCATCATGGCAGGCAACGCAGGAGCGGTCGAGTATGGGCTGGATTTCTAGGTCAAAGGTGAAGGAGCGTACGCCGCCTTCGGGGGCTTCAAGTGCTGCTGGCTTCTTCTTGGAGGCAATAACACGGCGGGGAATAACAATCTGATTTTGATTTTCATGGCAGCCTACGCAGGAGACAATTTCCCCTGGTTGACCTGTTACCCAACTGCGCATCCACTGAATGGCAGCACCATCTTCATCGAGAGGTTGGATGGATATGGGGGTGTTAGCAGGTGCTTTGAAAATGACAGAACCGTCTTCTTCCACATCCACCGTGCCCAAGGTACGCTTGATGTCCCAGCCAGATTGGATACCCTGCCAGTCATGGTCAGACTGGGTTTGAATGTAGGCATATTCATAGGCAAAGATGCGCAATTGCTTGACCGTGCCACGAGGCACTCCTTGCAAACCTTCGCCCTCATAGATGTCTTGGATGAAGAAGGTTGCCTCCTTGTCCGAGAGGTTGATGCGGTCGGGGATGGGGGGCGGTGTGGGGGTGGAGCGCAGGAGGAGGGGGGTCATGAATCCCGAGTCTTCCAGCTGCTTCACCAAGGTGATGTTGTCGTGGACGTCAACAAGGTAGATGCCCCAGAGGGATTTTGGTGAGAGCTTTGCTGTTACCAAAAAGTACTTGTCGCTGACAATGGAGGGGTTGAGGAACTGCGGCCATACACCATCGACGAGGTAGTCTTTAATCTCCTCTTTGATGGGGCGGTCGCGGTGGAGGATTTCTTGGCTCATGCCGGCTGCTCCCTTGCGCCCCTTGGCAGGATCAAAAAGGATGAGACGACCGGAGCGCACTGTGCCGTGGTGACCAGAGATAACACCAATAAAGGCAGAAGCATGCCCTGGTAGGGGCTGGATGTCAAAGGTGCTGTTGGGGAACATGCTGCCGCTGCCGTAGAGAGCCTTGTTCTCTGTGCCATCGGGATTCATGTGCATGACAATGCGGGAGTAGTAGTGAGTGAGGTCGGTGTACTCCCAGCGTGTGTACATCACGCGCCCATTATTCATGATGGTGGGATTCCAGTTGGAGTCCTGATCAAAGGTGAGGCGGCGTATGTTCTTCTCCTTGGGGGTGTAGATGACGAGGTTGGAGACAGCGTCATCGCCATTCACGCAGGGTACACCATTGTAACCTATGCTGGAGTTGGCAATGATACGACCATCGGGCAGATAGGTCGCGTCAAAAAAGTCCAGATCCACCTCCTCATGCTCTATGACCTCGCGTGTTGCACCGTTGTCCAGCTGTATTTCATAGACATTCCACAACTTATCCTCGGGGCGTGCTTGGGTGAATATGGCGCGCTTTCCGTCCCAGTGGAGGCGCAGATTGGCTAGAGGGCTACCCTTTTGAGGGCGGTAGAGTTCTTTTACTGTGCCGCCTTGTTGCCAGTTTTTCAGCTCCACAAAGGAGGCGTTGAAGCCCCCGCGTCGGCTATCAATTTGGGAGCTCCAGTTGTTGGGAGCTGTGCCCATTGCTGGTGGGTTGATGGAGCGGGCTTTGTCCTTGCCTACCTCAAAGCGCGTCGCGATGATGCTGGCTTCTTTGAGTTGGGGATGGGAGAAGAGAATGCGTCTTTTGAGTCTCAATACTTCTTGAGCCCGTTTGACGGATCCCTCATTGCCTTTGTCTAGATCCTTAAAGCCTAGTTTAAATATTGATTTCAACTGTACAAAGTCAGCTTCGGCGGCGGCTGCGTCAAAGCCTTCCAGCTTTTTCATATCAGCTATAGCATCCGCGATGCTATCTAGCTTTGTCCAGCGCAACTCTTCATTTATGTCGCGCCATTGCTGCTCATTCCCCATGGCGAAGCAAGACGTGACAAGCGTGATAAGTGTCACACGCAGGGTGCGTGAGGTGCATTTTCTGAGTATATTGTTAAATAGGGCATTCATAAGAATTCAAAGGTCACTATAACATTCTGTTCGCTCAAATCAAGCATTTATTTCTCAATAAAAAGGGGTAAAAAGGGTGAACACAAAGAATTCTTGCCATGCGACTTCTTTCATGTTAGCTTGAATCATGCACGTTAAACGCCTTTCACAACTCGCATTGCTGAGCCTTTGCTTCACGCTTGCTCCCATAGCTTCTGCTAATGCACCAAGCAGTCAACAGAGCGCTGTAACTCAGATTGTTCAATCAAAAGCGCCCTCTTGGTCAGCTATCGTGCGAGATGTAGAAAATCGCAAAATTCTGGAAGATGCCCAAAAGTTAGCAGACGAAGTAAGCTTGAGATTAATGAGCCTCAAACAGCTAAGCCCAGAGGAAATGACCTTTGAAAACACATTTGGTTTTCTGGATAGATATGATAACGATTTTATTACCTTCTATAGATTCGTCAACCAGATTACTCATATCAAGGACTCTCCCGCTGTACGTGAGGTGGTGCAGAAGCTGATAGCAATAAGGGTGGAGTTTGTGCGAAAATTATTTGCCGACAAGGAGGTATGGTTGGCGGTGCAGACAGCTGCTAAGCAACCTTGGGTCAAGGATCTCAGCCCAGAGCAGCGACGCTTGGTTGATGCCTCTCTTTGGGGGTTCCGTTCTGCGGGGGCGGATCTCAGCCCTGAAAAACAAAAGCGCTTCTTTGCCCTGATACAAGAGCTCATCACCCTCAATAACCAATTTAGTAAAAATGTGGCGGATGCCAGTGCCTCATGGAAAGTCCTCATCACCGATGAGGCAGAGCTAGAGGGCGTAAACAGCATGCTGAAGAGCAGGGCTGCCTACGCGGCAAAACAGGCTTATCCCAACGCAGAGAAGGAGCAGTGGCTTATCAGTGCGGCAACAGGTGGGGAACAGTTGCTCTACTCCTGCCACTCATCAGAAATGCGCAGAAAGGTATGGGAAGCTATACAAAAGTCGCTGACCCAAGCACCTCATGATAACAGAGATCTCGTCAAGCGCATCCTTGCACTTCGCCATGAGCAAGCGCAGCTGCTGGGTCATAAGCATTTTGCAGACCAAGTCACAGAGCGATACATGATGGGTTCCGCGGAAGAGGCCTTGAACTTTGTTAATGAGCTGCGTGATCATGTCATTTCCTTGATTCTCATTGATAACATGCTGCTACGAGAAAGTGTTGCCAAGGCTGCAGGTGAGATGCAGGGTGATGCTCTGCCAGCCCTTGCCCCATGGGATGCGCAATATCAACAATTACGCCGCAGCTATAACAAGGATGATAGATCATTGCATATGCTGTCTGCCTACCTACCAGTAGAGCATAGCGTGGATAGCATGATGAGCTATCTCGGAGAGCTCTTCTCCATGCGCTTTGACCGATTGGAATCTGCGTTTTATGATTCTGCGCCAGAAGCAACAGACTCTCAGCTGGCAGAGGTGCCGCATCCCGACATTCTAGCCTATGAGGTTTTTGATACGAAGAAGAATAAAAGACTAGGCATTCTCTACCTCGACCTCATGTCCAGAGCCAATAAACGCCCAGGCGCATGGACTAGCGGCATCAGAGAGGCAACACACGCAGATGGTGCTCTAGTTGTGCTGACGGCTAACCTTTCATCTATGAAAAAGGACTTGAAGGGGCTATTCACCTATCGCGACTTGCGCATCCTTTTCCATGAAATGGGGCACGCTCTGCATATGCTGCTTGATGATAATGCATTGACGAAGCAGAATGCTATTTATTCCGCTTGGGACTTTGTGGAGACACCCAGTCAGGCCATAGAACGCTTGGCCATAGCTCCGGACTTTCTTCGTCGCTACGGCAAGCACTTTTTATCTGGTGACCCCGTCCCCGATGATTTGCTTGAGTCCGTTGATAGCCTGAAGAGCGGTAACAGCCTCAGGGAGCTACTGCATATCCTCACTTGGTCAAAGATTGATTTGGAGTTGCATAGCGATGCAGAACGTTTCCTAGCTGGTCGCAGCATAGAGGAGTACGTGAATGACATCGTACGCTCTGAGGGCTTGGTTGATGGTGAAGGACCGCTTTCTTATGATCTTTACAGACTCAGCCACTGCATGGCTGGGGGCTATGCGGCGGGATTTTATTCTTACGCGTGGTCTGATATTCTGGCGGCGGATATTTACTCTCGCTTCAGCGAAGAGGGTGCAGACATGAAGCAGGTGGGCGATGAGCTGCGAGAAAAGATACTCAGCAAGGGTGACAGCGCACCTGCTGCGGAGCTCTATCGCAACTTCATGGGCAGAGATCCAGAATATGATGCCTTCTTGGACGAAATGGAGTAAATTGCTAAAAAGCACGCCTTACGCAGCAGAGCGCAAATACCGCCATGTTCATCACGACGATGGTGCTGCCTACAGGCGTGGAGTAGACGATAGAGGTCAGCATGCCCGCCAGCGCACAGAAAACAGAGATGATGACGGAGGCAATGATGACGGCTCTGTAGTTCTTGAACACACGCATGGCTGACAGAGAGGGGAAGACCACCAACGCGCTGATGAGCAGAGAGCCCACCAGATTCATTGCCACGACTATCACTGCTGCGATGGTGATGGCGATGAGGAGGTTGTAGAGCTCCACACGCAGCCCCGTAGCCCTTGCGAAGACCTCGTCAAAGGTGACGGAGAAAATCTTGTGATAAAAGAGCACAAAAAAGGCAATAACAACCAGCGAGAGTACCAAGCTAGTCATCACGTCGCCCTCCGTCAGGGTGAGGATGGAGCTAGCACCAAAAAGCGTTGCACACACGTCACCTGCCACATTGGTGGAGGCGGAAAAGACATTGAGCAGCAGATAACCCACCGCTAGAGAGCCCACGGACATCATGGCAATGGCTGCGTCTCCGTGTATTTTGCTGTTTTGCCCAGCGCGTAGTAGCAGGACGGCGGCCAGCGCGGTGACAGGAAAAACGAGTGCCGTGTTGTTACTTAGCTTCATCACGGCGGCAATGGCTATTGCTCCAAAGGCAATGTGCGAGAGCCCATCACCGATGTAGGAAAGCCGCTTGAGCACCAGTGTAGAGCCCAATAGTGAGGAGCAAAGCGAGATGAGCACCCCCACAATGAGCGCGTGCTGGACAAAGGGGTAACTGAGGTATTCTAGCAGGGTGTCAATCATAAGGTGCTATGCATGAACATTGTTGTAGGCATCCTTTGTCATGCAATGGACACCGCAGTGATTGAGGCAGATGACGTAGTCCACATCCTCTAGCACTCTGTCGAGGTGGTGGGTAATCATGATGATGGTGATGCCTTCTATGTTGAGCTCTTGGATGAGCTTATAAAATTCTGCGGCAGCCACAATATCCAGACCCGCAGCGGGTTCATCCAGCAGGAGAATTTTGCTGGTGGCGCAGAGGGCACGCGCGAGGCGTACACGCTGCTGCTGTCCACCCGAAAGCTCACTGTAGCTTTTTTGGGCAAGATGGGCTATGCCCAGCTTGCTCAGCATATCGGTGGCACGTTGTTTTTCTGCCTTGCTATAAAAGGGTCTCCAGCCCATCTGATTGATGCAGCCAGAGCGCACCACCTCCTGCACAGAGGCGGGGAAGTCGCGCTGCGTTTGTGTCTGCTGGGGCAGGTAGCCAATGTCTTTATTGCTCAGCCCCTTGCCTAGGCTGATGCCACCGCTCAGCGGGGGGATGAGCCCCAAAATAGTCTTGATGAGCGTGCTTTTCCCCACACCATTGTCGCCTATGATGGCAGAGTAAGAGCCGCTGGGGATGGAGAAGTTGATATTGCTGTGTAGGACATTCTCCTTGTATCCTAAGGCGAGGTGTTGGCAGACAATTTCCATGTACTTAATCTTGTAGAGCCTTGAGTATGCTTTGCAGGTTTTTTTCCATGAGACCGTAGTAGCTAGCAGAGTTATCCTCAATGGGGTCTAGGGGGTGCAGGGTCTCTATGGAGACATTGGGCTGACCGCTGGTCTTGATGACGGTTTCTGCTAGTTCCCGTAGTCCATTCTGGAGGACGATAATGGTGTGGGCATCGAGTTGCCTGACTTTTTCGCTGAGCTCTGCCACTGCTTCAAAGCTGGCACTCGTGTCGGCAGAGCAACCGTCAAAGGCGGCTACGTACTTGATACCATAATCATGAAGCATGTAGCGGAAGGGGAAGCGGTCGGCTATGATGACTGTATCGCGCTTTGCTTCCTTGAAGAGGGCGGCGTAACGCTCATGCAGTTGCTTGAGGGAGGCTATGTAGATCTGCTTGTTCTTTTCGTAGACATCAGCGCGTTCAGGGTCGATGGCGGAGAGCTCATCCTCCAAACGCTCGCAAATGATGATGGCATTATTGAGGGAGAGCCAGACATGCTCATCACCAGCTGCAAGGTCGCTATTGCTTGGTGCGGCGTGGTGCTCATGTGTGCAACCAGCGGAGCATCCTGCGCAGCTTTGGCAGCTTTCCCCGTGATGATGGTGGTGCTCATGGGAGCAGGAAGAGCCAAGGGGCTTTGCGCCCGACTGCTGCAGGGTCTTCATGAGGCTCACAGTGCTTCGCTTTTTGTTGTCTACCTGACGCTGTACATCGCTAATCCAAGCATCAGAAGAGCCACCGTTGTGGATGAGCAGCTGTGCGCTGGCAATATTGGCTATATCGGCTACGCTGGGGGAGTAGCTGTGTAGGTCTTCGTTCTCGCCAATGAGGCGTGTTACCTCAAAGCGGTCAGCCTCATCACCAATAATGTTCATTAGCCAATCATGCTCTGAAAAGGACACGGTGACAATTTTGATTTTATCGGAAGAGCCTCCTCCCTGCTTGCAGGCGGAGAAGAGGAGGGCGGTGGTCAGCAGGAGGCTGAATAATAATAGATGCTTTATCATGATAATGGGGGGGGCTAATTTTGCGAACAATTGGCACATTTGCCGTAGAGGTAGGCAGAGGAGGAGTTGACGGAAAACTGAAATTCTTCTTCAGAATGGGCGAAGACGAGTTGCGAAACGCTTTTGCTGAGGTGTATGGTTTCTTCGCATTCAGCACACTTGAGATGTATATGCCCGCAGCACTCGGAGGGATTGACGTATTGGTACAGGGCGCGCTTTTCGCCTTTTTTATTGACCTTGCAGATGACTCCCTCACGCTCCATCTCGGCAAGGTTTCTGTATATTGCGCTGAGGCTAATATCCTCATCTGCGTACTCTTCAAAGATGGTCTGGGCGGAAAAGCAGCGATGCTCGTTGTGTCGGAGCAGGTCGAGGAGCCTTTCGCGTTGCTTTGTTTTATACTTTTTCATCTTATTTGCGAATCCTTCGCAAATTGATTATAGGGCAAGATAACAAGATTGCAAGAGAAATTAGATATTTTCTAAAACTATTTTGCAAATCAGTTCTTGGGTTGCATAATCGTGAGAATGCGCAAGAAAAAGCCTCCCTACCGAGCCGAGGCTGAGTAGAGAGGTTTGCTGTGACTGAGTAGCGAGATACAGTTTGTCTTACAGGGTAAGGAATAATTTAAACAATTATATCTTAATAGTAGCCATTTTCTGCTGCTTTAAGTTTACTCAGGTACATTGATCAAAGTTAATAAGAGCGTAATAGAGTTTATATTATTCATGAGATATATCCACGGTTTCCCATTGCCTAATTGAATCTTGATGGACGTTGTATCTTCAATTAAATCCGATGGTAATATAAAGGTAGCAAAGTATAAGCTGTTTCCAATATGCTGGCAATCTATCAAAGGTAAATTAATGGTCTTTTCATTAATTTCACCTGACGAATCATATATGGGGTAGATGACATTAACCTGTTTTTTAAAATCAGAGCTTGGTGCATAAATATAACAGTTGAATTCATAGTTACCTTTTTTCGTAGCAGTAATTTTTTTAAAATCTGGGGAAAATTTTATTGATTCATGAGTTTTTCCTAGCGCTGTAATAATGAAAGGCGTAGAGTAAGTAGTATCAGACTTAAGGAAGTAGTAAAGAAAAGCCGCGGTTACGCTGCCCTTATCCTTTGAGAATTCTTTAAAATTCTCAATCATCGCTTCCTGTATTTGCTCTTTTGTAGGAATATCAGCAGCATAACTTGATAGATTATGCGCAAGAAGAATACCTGCTATGTATAGTTTAATATTCATATAATAATTAATTTTTATGGTGTTTTTTTGCTACAGCAAAAGACAATTGTATTGCTGAAATTTTCTGTCTATCATTTACACTTTCTAGATTTATTAACGATGATATTCTATCTTTTTCCCTGGTGGAAATCTTCTCTACGATTTCATCAACTAAATTTATTACTCCTTTAGATGCAGTGAATCCTAATTTTGGAATATTTTGGATAAATTCTAGCTTATTAACATCATTATAGATCCCTTGCGCCAATTTGAGTTTTTCATCGCCAAAGCCTTCTTTCCCGAACGGTTCTACGCTGTAATAAACTAATTCAAAGCCGTATTCGCCTTCATTAGATTTAGGACATGAGTAAAGCGGTTTTAGTCCAAGAATGTCAGCTCTAAAATCTGATATATTCCCCACAAATCCATATAGATTCAATCCGCCTTGTTCGGCGATGGGGGCGCTATTTATCCAGCGTCCATCTTGTGAGTTGTAGTGACGGTAGTAATGTCGTCCCCACCCCATTGGGGACTCACCCTTCGGGCAAACATTGCTTCGCAAGTTTCTCCAATCCCCCTCCAAGCCTTCGGGGGCTTTGTAGTAGACTAAGCCGAGTTGACTCACAGGCACCCCATTGCCTGTTCGCCCTTTGTGCAAACTCTGCTTCGCAGGTTTGTCTAATCCGCTTACAAGCCTTCGGGGACTTTCGGCGATTTTGCGGTTACGTATATCGTACTTGTAGTTGACAGTGTTGCCTAGTGCATCGGTGATGCTAGCGGGGTTGTTACAGCAAGCGGTGTATGTCGTTGTTGTTTGGTTGCCTTCTCCATCGCTTTGGATGATGGGGCGACCTGCGATGTCTGTCTGCGTGCTAGTGGTGATGCCGCG
>CAZRZE010000005.1:0-31270 GCA_964604535.1 uncultured Akkermansia sp. | reverse complement strand
TTCAAAGAGTATGTCTTCGTACTGTCTGATGCTTGTCCAGTTTCTTGTCATGATGTTTGATGCTTTGATAGTTTTAAAAAATGAAGAAAGGCAGCGGAGTCTGTCTCACTGTCGGTGAAGGCTTCGAGCAGCACGGGACTATCGCTCTGCTGCGCAAACAACTCGGGAAGCAGCTGCGCCCATGTTTCCTCATCGCGTATGGCGTAGTAGCGCAGACCGCAGCTAGTCGCCCATGCCTCGGCGTTCAGCTGATGCGTGGCGAGTACATAGGGCTCGCTTTCTTCTATGGCAGGACGCTGCGCAATGGTTTTAAATATTGCACCTGCTTCATTATTAATCAGCAGAATACGCAGATTACTAGGCAACTGATAAAAGCCCAAAGCATTGAGGTCATAAAAGAAGCTTAAATCCCCTATGATGAGTAGATTGAGGCGTTCCGGCTCTCCCTGAGCATAGCCTATGGCTGTAGAAAGACTGCCCTCTATGCCGTTGATGCCACGATTGCATTCCACCTGCACCTCGGGGGGCAGGTCAAAGAGCTGCGCCAAGCGCAGTGAAAGGCTGTTTGCCAAATGCAGCGTGCAGGGGACGCGTATGGCATTCATCATCTCCCCCACCAAGCGCAGTCCGCAGAAGGGGAAATCCTTCACCAGCGGACGCTGCAACCGCCCATCTGCCTGATACCAAAGGGCGTGAAAGTTTGCCGTCTCATCCCCTGCCTCCATATCGGGTAGGAAGTTGACCAGTATGTCCCAAAGTTCTTCTGCGCTACCCTCCAGCGCATGACTGAGGCAGCAAAAGGTGTCGATAATAGCCCCATCTGCGCTGAGATGCCAATGATCTTTGGGTGGGTGCGCGCGCAGGAATTTTTTCACCCTCTGGGAGACCACATGACCGCCCACGGTGATGAGCAAATCTGGCGACCACTCTGCCCCCGCCTCGGAGTCGAGGATGAGCTCCGCCTGCGCGATGGCGGCTAGATGCTGATGAGCATTGCTGAGGTGCTCTCCCACGAGGACAAAGCCCTTGTCATGCAGCTCCTCATACAGTTGGGGGGGGAGGGAGCTTTGCCCCAGCAAAATCATGCGACGGGGCAGCTTTCGGAGGCGGGTGATGAGGACATCTTGCGCCTCCACGCCCATGCTGGCAAACTCCGTGCGCTCAATATGACGCGCTGGTGGCAGGGCTTCTCCACAGTCTTTCCACAGGGGTTCGCGCAGAGGGATATTGAGGTGGGCGGGGCCGCCATCACGGTGTTTGAGGGAAAGCAAAGCCTCATTGATGAGGCGATTCCCCTGCCAGAGCGACAGCTTATCCTCGCCCTCGGGCAGTGAAAAAGAACAGGCGACCAAATCACCAAACATACCCTGTTGAACACAGGTCTGTCCATCCTGCTGTCCCACCCAAGCAGCGGGGCGATCGGCAGAAATGACCAGTAGGGGAACATGCCTATAATGCGCCTCTGCTACAGCTGGGTGCAGATTGTAGCCTGCTGAACCCGAGGTAACCACCACGGCAACAGCGGCTTTGGCTTGTGCTGCCCAACCCAGTGCTAAAAAGCCCGCGCTGCGCTCATCCGTTGCGGAGCGGCATTCCATATCCTCCCCCAGCGTACTGAGTGCATTGACAAGGGGAGAGTTGCGGCTACCAGGGCAAAGCACACAACGTGTCACTCCATGCGACAGCAAAAGAGAAATAAGCTCACGAAGCATCAAACTAGCAGACAGGGCTGGCATGTCTACATCCTAGCATAAAGCACAGCCCCATGCAATGCGTTTCACGTGAAAAAAGTAGCCAATTTTAAGCTGGTGCGTAGCTGCCGCCCTTGATGAGAAGGGGCTGCGCCTTGCTTCCCTTGCTTGGAATGACAGACTTGGACCTCTTGGAAGACTCGGAGGGAAGAGCCTCTCCTATGAGCTGATTGCCCAGCCACACATAATAGCCCTCGTCAACATCGCCCTGTACCCAAGCCACGCGGAGCATGTCCTTTTCCTTTGCTAAATTGCCTGCGTAAAGGAGCTTTTTTGACCCGCCGCTTTGCCAGAGGATACGCCTTCCCTCCACGATAAGGGTCGCGCTTTTGCGTCCATTGGACAGGATGTAGCTCCCAACACCATTTGCCTTCAAAATCAGGGTGAGAGCATCATCACCCTTGTCAGGCTCGGCAGCTTGAAGCTCTGCCTCGCCGCGACGCGTCAGACCGGCTGTACGCCCCTCCAGCCCCATGGCGTGTGCTATATTGCCAGCGATGAGGAGATTACCCTGCTCATTAAAATGCAGCCCATCGGAGAGGTAAAAACCCTGCTCTGCTGCCAGCCCATCTGCGACAAGCCCTCGACTCGTGTTGATTAGCTTGACATTTTTCTGCGTGCGCGCCCAACGCGCCAATGCCTTGTTGTACTTGTCCACAGCCTTGCGCCAGTCCATGATGTCTAGTAAGGGATGCTTTGCCCATGCTGGTACGGTCAGGAGGTAGATATGCGCCTTGGGGTTTGCCTTCTGCATCGCCTTGACAATGCGATTGACATTTCCAAGCAATTCTTTAATTTCGCGAGAGGCGACAGCGGGGAGACCTTGGGGTTCTTTTTCATTGTCTGAAAGCAAATCATTACTGCCTATCATCAGCACAAAGATGTCTGGAGCGTCCTCTCCCACGTACTTCTTGCCTTGGTAGGACTTTCTGGCGGCAGTGAGCACATCCTGCCCCAACCAGTTTTCTACATTACTCCCACCAAAGCGCGGTCCTGCCCTGTAGCCAGAAATCTCCCAAGCACGTGCGCTGGACTGACTGGCATGCCGGTTGTGAAAGGGAACTCCCCTGTAAGAGCTATTCGCAGCCAGTCTATTCTGCCCTGTGTTGCCGGTAACCACCCCCAACTCTTCATAAGCAAAACCAGAGTCCACCAGCATCTTGTGCAAGTGCCAGCGGTAAGAGCTGCTACTATAGCCATGGGTGAGAGAATCCCCTACATACATAATGCCCTGTGGGCTTTTCGCCGAGAGGGAACCACACAGGGCAGATAACAAAATACTGATGAGGGGGACAATCTTCATTTACCATAGATAGCACGCAAAAGAGCCCTATGTCAATGAATAAACCTTGACATCTCTTGCTAATGTGCTAGCATCATAGCAATGAATACGTCCATACAATACAGCGAACAGTCTAGCACGCTGGTGCGCACCTATCTCAATAAAGTCTATCTCTGGATGTCCATTGCCTTGCTCATGACAGCAGCTGTGGCAACCTATACAGCCCAATCCTATGAGATCATGACTTGGATCTCAACAGGCTTCAACCGCTTTATTGTCTTCGGTGGAACCATAGGCATCATCCTCATCATGATTTTTGGCGCCAACCGCCTGACAGCAGGTGCGCTGGGTACGCTCTTCCTCGCATACTCGGCTCTATCAGGGCTCATGTTTGGCCCCCTGCTTGTCATCTACACGCAGCAATCTGTAGGCATAGCCTTTGCTTGCACAGCGGGCACATTTGGCGCGATGTCACTCTACGGTGCATTCACCAAGCGCAATCTCAGCGGCATAGGTCGCGCCATGATTATGGCTCTGATTGGCTTAATTATTGCCAGTCTGGTCAACTACTTCGTCCAGAGCAGCATGATGAGCTTCATCATCTCCGCAGCCGGTGTTGTGATATTCAGCGTTCTGACTGCCTATGACACCCAAAAGCTCATCGAAGAAGGTCGCGTACTAGAAGAAGGTGAACAGGGCAAGCCCGCCATACTCGGCGCACTCACCCTCTATCTTGACTTCATCAACCTCTTCATCTTCCTACTACGCTTCATCGGTGTTTTCCGTGGCGAAGAATAACCCCCTCCCTCCATCCAACCCTCTTATCATCAACTTAATTTATCATCATGAATCTCACAGAATTAGAACAACTCGCCACCGAGACCTTGCAAAGCCTGCTCAGCGCACTGGATTTTGAATATACTATCACCGTCCAAAACTATGAAGACAGCCTCTGCCTGATGATTAACAGCCCTCAGGCAAAGTTCCTCATTGGCGAGGATGGCGACAGGTTGGATGATTTGCAATACCTTGTCAACCGCAGCATGCAGTGCGTCCAACCAGACGCAACGCGTGTTCGCGTTGATTGCGATGAATACAGGGAGCGTCAGGAGGAAAAACTCCTGCGCCGTGCGCGTTCCCGCGCAGAAAGCGTGCTCAAGTCTGGCAAACCCCTGCGCATGGAGCCCCTCAACGCCTACCAACGCCGCCTCGTCCACAATGCGCTGGCAGACATGGAAGGCATCGCCACAAGCTCCGAAGACGTTGATTCTCGCTTCAAGCGCATCATCATCTCGCGAGAGGGCTCTACGGAAGAAGTCTAAAGGTACTTATAAGACATGTGGAGAGCTCTCTATCTTCTTGGATTGAGTCACACGGTGCTCCTAGCAGCACCGCTCCCCACTGTACAGGAAAACACGCTCTATTATCCCGCAGAATGGGATGAAGAGCAGCTCAAGGCGCTGAAGGAAAAGCTGGTCAAGCCCAGCGGCAGTCAGGCTCAATGGCATTTTATCCCGCTGAGCGCGACTCCTGCCAAGGACAAGGAAAGCACGCAAAGGGTAGCCAAGGCCATAGCAGCTGGTGTGCGCAGCCTCCCCTGTCTCGTCATGCGGCACAAGGGGCAAATCTACGCAAAGCTAGAAGGCGAAGAGCTACGCGACTACCGCGTCACTCAAGCAGAAAAAGACGCTGCCAGCTGCCCCAATCTGTCCGATGACTTCCCTGCCCTCGTCAGCAGTGAGCTCTATCTACTACGCAGCGAGCTAGCAGGAGAGCCCAAGCCGACAACTGGCAGCCTCCGCAAATGGATCTACCGCTGCCAGCTGCTAGCAGATAATCCCGCCTGTACGGAGGAGTTAGAGCAGCTACTACGCCTCGACTACCTCTACCCCTTGCTGCTGCAACTATACACCCAGCTCTACGATGGGGCGCATAGCGTGGAGACAGAGCAAATCTTCCTCGATGCAGTCAAGGAATTGGAGAAGGCACGCGACATAGACCGTGTCTCCCACAGAGGGCGCACGGCCTACCAAATGCGTGAAGAACTGCGCAAAGAACGCCTTCGCGCAAAAGTTTACGATTAAACAGTGGAGTACCACTCACTCCGAGGGGCACTCTGGCGACTGCAAGAAGCTATCGTTCGGGTCGCTGTCAGAGTACTCGTTATAAAGTTCTCCCATGACAGGCAGAGGGTGCCCGTGCTCCTCCTCACTCAGTTTCGTAGCTTGCTCCAAAAGGGGCTCTTGCTGCATTTTTTCGGCTAGTTCACAGGCCTTTGCTGTCCCATCGGGGTTGATAGGTGTTACTTCATCTTTCATAGAAAAGTATGACGTAAAACGACTTCTCTTTATTAGAAAAAAGATAGAAAAGGATGAAAAAATGGAGAAAAGATGATTTTTTTTCAGTTTCGTCTTGACTTTAACTTCGTAATCCTGTAAATATTTCCCCCACAAGTTATGGCTAAGAAAAGCTGGATCGAAAGAAACAAGAAGAAGGCAGCAGTCGCCGCTCGCTACGCCGAGCTACGCGCCAAGCTGAAAGCTGAGGGCGACTACGTCGGTCTCACCATGCTCCCCCGCAACGCATCACCCATCCGTCGCGTTAATCGCTGCGAGATCACAGGTCGTCGCCACGCGTTCATGCGTCGCTTCCACCTCTCCCGTATCGCATTCCGCGAGCTGGCGAGCGCAGGTATGATCCCAGGTGTGACAAAGTCCAGCTGGTAAGAACAGAATTTATCATACTCAGAATTTCGCGGACTGCTTCTTAGCCAGTCCGCGCTTTTCTTTTTTTTCTGCTATGCCCATCTATCAATACATCTCAGAAAACCCCGAGGACGAGGCGCAGTCTTGCCGCCGTTGCCGCACTGCTTTTGAGCTGATGCGCCCGCTGAGCCGCCCTGCCCTCACCCACTGCTTTTATTGCAAAAACCCAGTGAGAAAAATCATCTCGCCTGTCAATAGCCCAAAGCTCACCGCCCCCATCTCTATTACTGATGCAAAGAAGGCGGGCTTTACCGTCCTAGAGCGACGCGATAAGGGTACATTTGAAAAGCTGTGAGAAGGGGCACTTCTCACAGCTTTATTTCTTGTAGAGCGTTCTTACTGCGCACTGCCATGTGAGGCGCGGCGCAGTCTGTCCATCATGGCGTAGCCCAAGCCCGTCTCAGGCAATTGCTCTGCTATGATGACATCCACGTTCTCGCATTCATCCATGGCGCGCATGATGGCAAAGAGTCGTATGGCAGCCTCTGCCAATCGCCCATTACCTGGTGAGAGGGGCATGACCTCCTCCCAGCAATCCTGCGAGGCTAGCTTTCCTTCGCCCTGATAGCTGATAAGACCGTAGCGAACGCCTTCTTGGGGGACAAACACTTCTCTTGGGGCTTGCAGGTATAGGGGCTTTGTTGGGGCGTAGTGGCTTTCTAGCTGACCGGGGGCCTCGATGCCTGCGGTCTTGGTCTCATTCTTCTTGAGGCGGATGACACGACAGATTTTGCGCAGTTGTTCGCGTGTGACGGGGCCTTCGCGCAGGAGCTTTACTGCAGGATTGCCTTTTTCGTCTATCATAGGGGCGAGGATGGTGCTCTCCAATCCCTCGCTGCATGCACCTGCGTCCACGATGAGGGGGATGCGTCCGCCTAGCTCTTTTTCTACGGCTGCGGCGCTGGTTGGGGAGATATGCCCAAAGCGGTTGGCACTGGGTGCGGCAATGGGGTGACCCAAGGCGCGTGTGACCCCGCGCATGACTTCATGGGCTGACACGCGGCAGGCGACTGTGGGCAGCCCACTAGTGACGATATCGGGGACAATGTCCTTCTTGGGCAGCACCAAGGTCATGGGACCTGGCCAGAATTCCTTGGCTAGGGTGCTGACTAGCTCGCGGAGCTCTTCGGGGATATCGGCGACATCAGCGAGGCTCTTGCTGCTGGGTAGGTGGCAGATAAGGGGGTCAAAGCTGGGGCGTTCCTTGACGGCAAAAATCTTTGCGACGGCTTCAGCATGAAAGGCATCAGCGCCCAATCCATAGACTGTCTCCGTTGGCAAGGCGACGACTTCGCCCTCTCTGAGCATGCCTGCTAGCTCCTGATAAAAGGGGCTAAGATCGTCTAATAAATCAACCTGAACGATGCGTGTTTCCATGGGCTTATGATAGCTAGGGCTCAGCAGGCTGTCAATGTTAATTATACTTGACAAAGCACTCCTGAAAGGCTAGCATTACTGAAATACATACCTTTTCCCCATTTTTATTATGAAACCTCTCGTCGAAACCATAGGAAAGTACCTCAAGACCGTCACAGCCCCCTTTCTTCAGCATAAGGATGCAGCAGAGCTGCGTGTCGCTCGCTCCGCAGAGGGAGATCTCATTCGCTTTCGCCTCCTGCTCAACCAAGAAGATGTCGCCCGTGTCATCGGTCGCAACGGGATGACGGCTTCGGCGATTCGCTCTTTGGCTAAGGCTGTAGGAGAACGCCATGGCGTGCGTGTAGTCGTCCATATTCTTTCGCACGAAGAGGCTGCGGAAGAGCTTTCTTAATGAAGAGGGGGAATATAGACCCCTCGTTTTCTTCCTAGCAGATGCAGGGTTTGTTTGGAGAGGAGGAGCTACCCGCAGCTCTTGCTGCTAGGGTGCTTATTGACGGATTACAGGAGATGGTGCTCGACTACGCCATCCCTGCTGATATGACTGACAAGGTGATGCGCGGTTGCCGTGTGGAACTACGCCTACGCAACAGACCCGCGACAGGAACAGTACTCAGCATAGAAGCCCCAGATCCCCAATGGGCTTCACGCCTACGCCCCATCACACGCCTTATTGATGATCTACCCGTCATCACGCCCACGTTGATGAATCTGGCAGAGTGGGCTGCCAGCTACTACGCTGTCCCCACAGAGCAGATGATACGCTGCCTACTGCCCGCTGCCGTTCGCCAAGAAAAAACAGATGAGAAGCGTCAAAAGGTGCTCATCCTCCAAGAATGGCCAGATGATGACACTCTCAACAAAATCAACGCACGCGCCCCACGCCAAGCCGCCATTCTGCGCTACCTCCATCAGTCAGAAAAGCGTCAAGCACCTCTTAGTGAAGTCGGTGGCAACAGCGCACGTGCTGCCGCTCTAGCCCTAGAAAAGCGCGGACTGCTGCGCATAGAAGAGCAGCAAGTCCATCGCGACCCAGCAGCAGGGGAGAGTTTCGCCCCCAGCCACCCCCTCGCCCTCAATGAGGAGCAAGAAGCAGCCCTAGCCTTCATCCTAGCGGAGTATGAGGCAGAAAAACGGCAACCCATACTCTTGCAGGGTGTGACGGGCTCTGGAAAAACAGAGGTCTACCTCCAAGCCGCCGCTGAGGTGATGGCGCAGGGGCGAGGTGTGCTCATCCTCGTGCCAGAAATTTCCCTCACGCCGCAGACCATGGCGCGATTCAAGGCACGCTTTGCCGAACAACCGCAATCCGTTGCCATCCTTCACAGCGCGATGAGCGATGGGGAACGCTTTGATGAGTGGCACGCCATACGCCGTGGTCAGGCGCGTATTGCCATAGGCCCGCGCTCTGCTGTCTTTGCCCCTGTCCAGCAGCTGGGGCTCATTATTGTTGATGAAGAGCATGATGGATCTTACAAGCAGGAGAACAGCCCTCGCTACCATGCGCGTGATCTCGCTGTCCTCCGCGCCCAAATGGAAAATGCCTGCATTGTGCTAGGCTCTGCCACCCCTTCCTTGGAAAGCCACTACAACGCCACCAAGGGAAAGTACCACCTCCAACGCCTAGACCAACGCGCGGATGGGCAAAAGCTACCCCTCACCCGCGTACTAGACATGCGCTCCGAAGTGCGCAGCAAGCAGTACCTAGGCATACTCAGCGAAAGACTGCGTGCTGCCATTGATGACAGACTGGTCAAGCAGGAGCAAGTCATCCTCCTGCTCAACAGGCGAGGCTTTGCGCGTAGCCTGCAATGCGATGAATGCGGCTACACCGCCCACTGCCAGCACTGCGAGATGCCCATGACCTATCATCTTTCGGAAAACAGGCTCATCTGCCACATGTGCGGCTACCGCTCCATGGTGCCCTCGCGCTGCCCCGACTGTGGGCATGCGGACATCAAGCTGATGGGCTACGGCACGCAAAAGGTAGAAGCCGTGCTCAAACGCGCCTTCCCCCAAGCGAGAATCAGCCGCATTGACGCAGATGTCACCTCCCGCAAGCACGCGCTGCGCAACATCCTTGATGACTTCCGCGCGAGACGCACTGACATTTTGCTAGGCACGCAGATGATAGCCAAGGGGCTGGACTTTCCTAGTGTCACGCTGGTTGGTGTTCTCAACGCTGACCAAGGGCTCAATGCCCCTGACTTTCGCGCGGGAGAGCGCAGCTTTCAACTGCTGACACAGGTGGCTGGTCGCGCAGGCAGGGGCGACCTAGACGGAGAGGTCATCATCCAAACCCACACCCCCCATGCCCCTGCCATACAGTACGCGCGCCGTCATGACACAGATGGCTTTGCCCAGCATGAGCTCTCCCTACGCCAAAGCCTGCACCTGCCACCCTACACCCACCTTGCTGTGCTCACCACGCGCTCTCAAAGTGAGAGTATGGCAGAGTTTTCCCTACAAAGCCTGCACAAGCATCTGAGCAAGAATCTACCCGAGGGAGTCTTCCTCAGCGACCCTGTACCAGCCCCCCTGCCCAAGGCGCATGACCACTACCGCTTCCAATGCACCCTCACCGCAAGCAGGGCGCGCCTACTCACCGAGATATGCAGCGAAGCCATGCGCCATCTAGGAAAGCCAGAGGATGTTAGCATCAGCTATGACTTAGACGCGTACTCATTTTTGTAGCGCGCATTTTCTTGCATCTCGTCACTTTAGGCTTGATAAAGAGTGGCAAAGAATCTATTATCACTCTGTGAATTTTATCGTTGTAACAGGAGGTGTAGCATCAGGAAAGTCAACTGTTGTTGAACTACTCAAAAATATCGGAGGCGAAGGACTGCATGTCTTTGACTGCGATACCGCTGTCAACACTCTCTATCAATCGGGTAGATTATCTCGTGACCTTGTCGCGCGTTTTGGCGCAGAGGCACTGCTAGAAGATGGTCAGGTGAACAAGAGTTTTCTGCGCGAGCAGCTCATCAATGACCCTGC
Source organism: uncultured Akkermansia sp. (assembly GCA_964604535.1). GTDB lineage: Bacteria > Verrucomicrobiota > Verrucomicrobiia > Verrucomicrobiales > Akkermansiaceae > Akkermansia. Next base: position 21,095 of record CAZRZE010000005.1, on the reverse strand, counting down.
CGCCAAGGCCAGCTTAGAAGAAATCACCCACCCCAAAATACTCGACCTATGCCGCAAGGACAAGGAGCAAGCCATCCAGTCAGGGCAGGTACACAGCTATGTCCTTGAGATACCCCTCTTCTTTGACAACAATATTGCCCGCGATTTGAAGCCCGACCTTATCTGTGTTGTAGCCAGCTCTGCGGCCACCCAATGCAGCCGCATGATGCAGCGCGATAACTGTACGGAAGAAGATGCCCTTGCCCTCATTGATGTGCAAATGTCCACGCAGGAAAAAATAGACCGCGCTGACCTCGTCATCTGGAACGATGGCGATGAAGACCTTCTCCGCAAGCAAGTGGACATTGTGTTCAAGCACAGCCTCCATCAGGCACAGGAAAATATCAACCCTGTCCCGCAGCCCATCAACATCAACGAGATGAGGGAGTTGCCCTATCAGGAATTGCAACTGCTTGCTGACCCCCTTTCTCGCAGTGGACTGCGCAGTCTGCCGCGCCCAGAGCTCATCCAAGAGCTCTGCCGTCACTACCTCTCACGCAAGGCAGAAATCACTGCCAGCGGCGTCATAGAGCAAATCAACGGCAATATGCTTGTCCTGCGTGACCCGAAGCGCAGCTTCCGCCAACTGGCTGATGATGTCTACATTGGCTCAGAGCTCATGCGCCGCTATGACCTGCGCCCAGGTAATGAAATCAAGGTACGTCTGCGCCCCGCCCGAGGCAAGAATGACCGCTACCTTGCTGCTGCCGCTGTGCTAGAAATAGAAGGCGTGGAGGCAGAGCAGTTCCAACAAAAGCCTCATTTTGACAAGCTCACCGCCCTCATCCCCACAGAGCGCCTCATGCTGGAGCACCCGAAGTTCAAAGCCCCTGCCATGCGTGTGATTGACCTCATCACACCACTGGGCAAGGGACAGCGCGCCCTTGTTGTCGCGCCACCTCGCGGAGGTAAAACGGTGCTTCTCAAAATGATAGCAAAGTCTCTACAGCTCAACTACCCCGAGGCAGAGCTCCTCATCCTCCTGCTTGATGAGCGTCCAGAGGAAGTCACAGACTTTGAAGACTTGATGAAGTGCAATGTCTACGCCTCCACCTTTGATGAGCCATCACAACGCCATGCGCAGCTTAGCTCACTGGTGTTGGAAAGAGCGCGCCGTCTGGTGGAACAGGGTAAGGATGTCATCATCATGCTCGACTCTCTAACACGTCTAGCACGCGGCTACAATGCCAACCAAAGTGGCGGTCGTATCATGTCCGGTGGTCTGGGTGCTAACGCCCTAGAAAAACCACGCAAATTCTTCGGCGCAGCGCGCAAGGTGGAAGAAGGCGGCAGCCTCACCATCGTAGCAACCTGCCTCATTGAGACAGAATCACGCATGGATGAGATTATCTTTGAGGAGTTCAAGGGAACAGGCAACATGGAAATACGCCTTGATAGGGAGCTTGCAGAGCGACGTATCTATCCTGCCATCTCCATCCCACAGAGTGGCACGCGCAATGACGACAGACTTTACCATCCTGACGAGATGCGACGCATCCTGCAACTGCGCCGTCAGCTAGCCTCCCTCCCCGGTTGGGAAGGCCTTGAAGCCCTGCTCAAGGATATACACAAGACGCAAAACAACGCGGAGTTGCTACTTAAAGGGCTTACAATATAAATAATAAAGTGCCGCGATTTCTCGCGGCACCTTTTACATACAACTAATTTAATTTATTTCGGGGTAGTTCCTACTGATTAATCGCAACCCTGTTGACTCTAGTCTCTTCGGCAAGTCCATTCTTGAACTGCTCAAAGACGGCACGAGGATTTTCGGGGTTTTTCTGCAAGGCGGAGTATATTTTATCACGCATCTTCAAAGCGGCATCAAACGCAGCTTCCTCACTACCGTATTGACGGTCGGAGAAATACTTGGTAAATTGATTCCACCTTCTACAGATACTTAATCTCCATCCTTGGAATGAAGTCGTTTCGTAGGTATATCGCGTTATATTTCGCTGTGTCATTATACTGTTTTCCTTTCTTCGTAATGTTTGTGCAAGAAATAGCCACCATGGCTATCTGGACATATAATGACATATAAATTAGAATTATACAACTCTAACATGCTAAATATTAGATTCCAACATATTGAAATGTAGCACATTCTTAAAACTTAACATATTGTAATGATTGTTATGTTATATTTTATTACATTACTAAATTTTGTCTTACAGTAAAATGAGAAAATCATACTCACATCATTCTAACATCACTCATACTGACATCTTGTTCCTTGACAACACCCATATTTCTGCCTAAAATAAGACAGATGATGGCTGCAGTTCTCTTTTTACGCATATTTTTATGCACGCTCTTCGCTAGCGCCCTGCTCTTGATGTGGGCCTATCCCGATAGCATCATCGTTCCCAACTTCTTACGAGAGCAGAACCCCAATGACACCATCTACCACGTACGCGCCTACCTCTGGGTGATACCCTTTATTCTCATGGAGCTAGTCTGCATGGCAGGGGAGCGCAAGAACCTCGTCTGGTTCAGCTCCCTGCTCACCGTACTACTGACGGGCTTGCTCTTATGGCCTTACTTTGATGTATGGAGACCAGAACTGCTCTGGAAGCAAATGCCCTATGAGGACGCTAGACTGGCTACGGCACTGGGTTATTTTTCCATTTTAGTCTTCTTTAGTGCCATCTTCCGTCTCATCATACTCAACTTTCTCTTTGCGCCGCCACCAGAAGTCCATGAACTCAACGAAGTAGATGTCATGCGCCTCGATCCCTCCCAAGGACGCAGCGTCAAGGAAATTGCAGCGCGACAGGGTAGGGTCAAAGCGCGCTTCCTCTTTGGTGGAGCGGATGAGGGCATCATCTCGCGTTTTTATGATATGATGCGCTCTGTTTTGGATATAAGACGCTCTCGCCGCATCATGATTTTCTCACTACTCGCTTTGGGCGCTCTTTGGTTTTTTATCTATCCCGCGGTGATGGATAATGCTGGCTTTCGTTATCAGCGAGACCGCGAGCGCATGTACGAAAAATCTGGCGAACACATGTCCACAGCTGCCCTCTACGCAGCTCAACGCGTCCTACAGGATGTCGCCAAAAATGACAGACTGCGCGGCATGACAATTGAAGAGGCAGAACGCTACCTCAATATCCCAAAAGAAGACTATAATCAACTGCGCGATGAGTCAGAGATAGACAGTTGGTCATCAGATGATATCCACAGCAGTCGTCGTCGCTTTCTCACCATCACGGATGGACAACGTCGTGTCGTCCTCTACCTACGCATGAACGCCGACAAAAAGCACATCAACTTTGCCGACCTTGAAGAAGAAGGTTGGAACCCCGTAATTGACGAACAACGTCGCCGTCAAAGCAACAACTGGCACACCTTTGGTGGCCAAGGCTAATTCTCTCCCCTCCCCCCCCCTCACACACAACAATCATCATGAATGTAGAACTAACCTACGTCTACCGCTCCCGCGTGGCTTTCCACGAAACTGATGGAGCAGAAATCGTCCATTTTAGCAACTACTTACGCTATGCGGAAGTAGCAGAAATCCATGCCCTACAGGCATGTGGACTACTCCCGTGTCTGCGTAAAGAAAAAATGGTACTACCGCGTGTGAAGGTAGAAGCAGAGTACAAAGCTTCTCTCAAATTTTGGGACATCTATGAGGTTTCAGCACGCATCACCCATATAGGGCAAAGCTCCATACACTGGCAGTTTGACATCATGGGCGAAGATGCCCCTGTTGCTCATATCAAGTGGATAACTGTTCGCCTCAACGAGGCGCGCGAAAAAGCCCCTTATACCCCCGAAGAAAAAGAACAACTCAACCGCCTCATGCAATGATACGCGCCATACTTTGTCTATTCTGCCTACTTACCCTCAGCATACAAGCACGACTGCAACCTCAGCATGTTGCGGTCATTTACAATGAGAAATCCGCGCATAGCAAGGAGTGCGCCCTGCTCTACGCAAAATTGCGCCGCATTCCAGAGCGCAACATCATCCCCCTCTCCATTGATACCAAAAAACATGATATCACCACGCAAGAGTTCGTGAAGCTCATCCATGAACCACTACTCGCCATAGGCAAGCAAAGAGAACTGCGCTATGGCTCACAGCGAGGCGGTAAAGGTGTGCATCACATCTTTACTCTCCTCATGATGCCAGACCTACCTCTGCGCATCTCACCACGCCAGCAGGCAGCAGGAGAAAAAGCCCCTGCGTGGCAAAATACCACCGCCGCTAGCGTCGATAGTGAGTTAGCCCTACTGGGCTCTGGCGACTACGACATAGACACCATGACGCCCAACCCCTACTTTCTCAAAAAGGAAAGCATCGTGCTAAGCGGCTACAAAATGTTGCCCGTCTGCCGCATCGATTCCCCTTCCAAGGAAGTCAACCTGCGCATGATTACCCAACCCATCACTGTCGAGCAGGCAGGTGGCCTACGCGGCTGGATAGTCGTTGACAATGGTGGCCCCTACAAAGATGGTGACAAATGGTTTAGCATCATTGCAGAAATGGCCATACAGGCAAAACAACCCCTTCTCTTGGATGCCCTGCGTAGCTCCCTACCCATCGCCTACCCCATGCCCCATCCCACGGCCTTGTACTTTGGATGGTACGAGGGACGAGCCAATGGCCCCTTTGCCCTCACTGGGCCAAAGCAGCCCTCCTTCAACTTTGCTAAGGGTGCAGTTGCCGTGCATCTGCACTCCTTTAGTGCTACAACAGTGCGCAACATACACGAGGGCTGGGTTGGAACACTACTTGCGCAGGGCGCAGATGTCTCTGCTGGGAACGTGTGGGAGCCCTATTTGGGAGGCACGTTGCTGCTTCCTGTCTTTTATGAACGTCTACTGCAAGGCTACTGTGTCGCAGAAGCTGCTGGCATGTCCACCCCGCAGGTCTCTTGGCAGGGAATTGTCATGGGTGATCCCCTTTACCGCCCCTACCCAAATGGTGTCAAAGCAGTAGCTACCAACCCTGGTATGGAAGCCTGCTACCTCCAAGCCCTTGGACAGCATGACAAGGCCATCCCTATCTTTCAACGCATCGTGCAGGAGAGCAGAGATAGCTCTGTTCGCATGAGGTCACAGCTTTGCATTGTGCAATCATACCTACTCATGGGTAAGAAGGCGGAGGCGAAAAAACTGCTTGAGCACATCCTAAATACGGACAGCCAGTCGCCTTACTTCCGTGCAGCAGAGATGATGATGCGCACGCACTTTCCAAGCTAAATCTGCCAATCAACGGGTATCTCTGTGATTTTCCCGTTCTTGTCCTCGTAGAGCACGTGACCGTTCTCTACACCAAAGCGGTGTACTTCCATCGTCACCTTGACATCATAGCAACAGTAGGTGGCGATTTCCATGAGTTTTTCACTATCGCCCGTGGACTCGTATTCTGCCCACCACTTGAGGGCATCTGTGCCCTTTGCTGTCTTGGTAAGACCTCCTAGGCTTGCCTTGGCTACAGAATCAAGGCTGAGTCTGTGACCCAGCTTTTCACCCAAATCAAGGCACATGTCCAGATTGGTGGTCATATCGACTATATTCCAAAAACTCAGTGGCTGGATAACCTCATAATCGAAGCCTACGTGATTGAAGCCCACGACGAGGTCGGCTGCCTTCATCTCTGCTATCAACTCATCAACTTGATCTTCTGTGTAGATGTGATAGGCCTCATCCTTTGTAGAATAGGTGACAGCGACCGAGACGCCCATAAGTCCAGCATTACCCCATCCACCTACTTGGGCAGCGGAGCGGCGTGTTTCTAAGTCAAAGTATACGATATTTTTCATTATAATGGCGTGTGTAGACGGCGCAGCCCCTCATAGAGGACAACAGCTACCGCGGTAGATAAATTGAGGCTGCGAGACTGATCCCCGGGCATAGGAATACGCAGAGCCGTATCAGGTCGTGCTGCTATCCAGCTGGCAGGCAGTCCCTTTGACTCTGCTCCAAAAACAAAGTAATCACCATCATTCATAGGCAGAGACTCATCCCATATGCTACGCTGCGACTTGGTAGAAAGATACCAGAAGCGGGCAGTTGATTCTGCGGCGGCTTCCAGCTCCTCGAGACTATCCCAGACATGCAGATCCACATACTGCCAGTAGTCCAAACCAGTGCGCCGCACATGCTTTTCGTCCAAGCTAAAGCCTAGGGGGCGTATGAGATGAAGGCGCGCACCTGTGGAGACAGCTAGACGTCCCGCAGCTCCTGTATTGTGCGGTATCTCGGGATGATGCAGAACAATATTGTACATGTACCAAGCAGCAAATCGTTAGTATTTACTTCGCCCCGCGGCGTAGTAGAACAGAGGGTATAGTGCGCAGGAAGAGCACAATATCCAGCCAGATGGACCAGTTGTCAATATAGCGCAAATCTTGCTCTATCATACGATTGAAATCTGGATTAGAGCTTCTATCCTCTACCTGCCAGTAACAGGTAATACCTGGCTTCACACTGAGGCGGCGACGGTGTGCAATCTCTGGAAAGTCAGCCGTCTCATAGGTTGGCAGAGGACGTGGACCGACAATACTCATATGACCTATCAGCACATTGATGAGCTGAGGAAGCTCATCCAAGGAAGTCTTGCGTATGAAGTGTCCAAAGGGGAAAATGCGAGGATCATCGGTAAGCTTGAAAATGGGCCCATCCATCTCATTACCATGCGTTTTCTTAATCTCATCTAACCTGCTCTCCGCATCAGCGTACATGGAGCGGAACTTCCACATCTGAAAAGGTTTTCCAAAACGCCCAGAACGCGATTGCGCAAAAAAGACAGGGCCCTTGGGGTCGGATAGCTTGATAGCTATAGCCACGATTATCCATAAAGGCAGGGACACGATAAGCCCAAAGACTGCGATGAGTTTATCCAATAAAACCTTGGTCATATAGGACCAACTCTCTGTCGGGGTAGAGCTAATCACTATCATGCGCCTATTGTAAATAGTTGTCACTCGGCAGCGAGTGAAGGGTGTGTAGTGGCTATGGTCGGGATAATAGACATCGATTCCCTGCAACTCACAAAGCGAAACAATATCATGGTTGAGGTGATAGCTGTTACGATCACCTACTATCATCACCACATTGGGGTGCTGCTTGGCGATGATTTCCTGTATTTTATCAAGAGAGGTTGTGCTTGAAGCCTCCTGATCTATGCAGACATAGGACTGGCGCCACTGTATTGGGAAATTTTCCCAATAGTTTCTATCCCCTATAATGAGTATTCTATTCTTGTAACGCTGTCCCAAGAAGGTGTACAACTGCAAGAGACGGAAAATACCATAGCGAACAAAAAGAACAATAGGAACACCTACCATGATAACCATCAGGGTATTATTCATAAACGTCGCACGCGGCTGACGGCTTTGATAAAAGGCAATAGCGCAGAGGTAAATAATAACAAAAAGCAATAACTGATTCATTGCCCTGGCGGGGCGTTGCAGATTATTCCTCGTATAAAAGCCAACAACAGAGAGAATAATAGGGCAAAGCGCCATCCCTGCCCCTGCGATAAAGGGGGTCGCTGTGAATAGGTTAAACTCTGGCAATTCTGGCCACTCCATCAAAGGCGCTATAAAATTAGCTATCTCTGCGGCAAAATAACAGTATAAAAAGACCAGGGTAAAATCCACCACGGGACTAATGCGTGCCAAGATAGGTTTTTGCTGTGCATCCATGGTATTTATAAGGATATAATTCTTGCCCGATCAAAGTCGGCTGGTGAGATACTCACGGTAACTTCCTGCCCCTCTTGTATGACTTGCAGCAAAGCTTCTTCTTTTTTCTGAATGAACGCTACCGTTGGTTTACCATTCGGCAATAGGGCGCGGTATGCTGTCGGTGCAAAACGTTCAACGATCTTGCAACGGGTCATGATAAACTGAGAGGGGTAAATTTTCATCATTTTAAAAAAGCGTGTTTAGGGTATCATCGACGATTTTTCCAGAGCTTTTGAGACCATGCTCGATGAGGGAATCAGGTTTTTCCTCTTCCTTCTCGGCCTTCTCTTCTTCTTTCGCCTTAGAAGCACCTGTAAAGAAAGAAGTCGCCTCACTCAAGAGATTCTTAGCACCATCAATTGCCTTGCCTGTCTGCTGCATCAGAGCACCCCCCATCAAGGATTTGACACGGGCACTCAAATCCTCACGTGGATTATCCAAAGTGCCGCTAATATTAACGGTTACCCAGCTCACACCAGATTCATCAGGCTTTGTGAGTATCTGCTGCTCTACGAGAACAGGGGTATAAGGCAAGGCGTTAGTCACCATGCGGGGAAAACCAATGCGCAAGGTACCACTCAGTCCACGGTCATCTTTGATGATAATATGCCCCTTCACGATAAGCTTTCCATTTGACTCAATATGTATTTTGTCAATCAGCCAAGCACTGATAATATTCTTTTGCGCAGAGCTGTAGGGATAAAGCACCGTAGCACTTGCCTGCTGCACCTCCATGTGACGGTAAGGATAGGTGTCTGCGATTTCGATTTTTTCAAGAACAGGTAAGGCTTCTACGATTCCGTTGAGCACCTCTACCTGACCATTCATGATATCAAGCTTGCCACCCTTGCCCTTGATTTGCACACGTGCGTCTAGCTTGCCGCTTATCCTTTTCTTCCAGTCATTATTGAGCAGAGAAGCAATAGGGGCTTCTGTCGCATGCAGGCGGCAGACCCATTCCTTTGTCTTGGTTTTGTAAAGAGCTTGTGCTTCCAGTTCTCCAGGGCGCACGCTGAGTTGCGCATCCTTGAGCCTGACACTATCGGGCTTTATCTCCACGACACCAGAATGCACTTGCGCCTTTTCCAAGAGGAAAAGTGGTGTCTGCAACTCACCACCACTGAGATTAATAGTCCAGTTCTTTTTATTGGCGGTTTTGGGCTTTGCTTGCAGGGTAAAATCCTTGTAGATATAATCGCCCTCGCCTATAACGAGAGCCATACTCGTGCGACGAGCGGTGAGCTCATCAAGCTGCCAGTCGTCACGACTCAAGAAGCCGCCAGACCCACCTTCTCCCTTGGGGATGATTGCGAAGAGCTGATTGAGATCCAATTCTAGCTCCAGTTTCTCCAACTCCGCCGATTCTATATGCACCCTGCGTTGCAGCAGAGCAAGACGATTGACATCCACGCTCAGCTTATCAAGAGAAAGCGACTGTGCATACTTTTCCGCAGCCATCTCTAAGCGACTCAACGCGATATTATCCCCATCTATGCTCAAGTTATCCTTGAGCTCTGTATGAATGATGGGCAAGGCCTCGTTGATACTGTCTTGCGATGACTGACGGAATGAATCACTCTCAAAATAAGCTATCACCTGATAATAAGCTATAACTAGAACGAGAAGAAGCCCAAGAACAATAATGAGCATCAGCTTGAACAAGCGCGACCCAAAAAAGCCTGACCTCTTCTTTTTCACATCAAAACGTGAACGTCTCCTAGTTGACCTGCGTCCCATAGCTTATTATTTTAACGATAACTAAATTGCTAACAAGTTAATTTTCTATTTAATCAATTCTAGCAACTCCATCTCAAAAATCAAGGTGGAGTTAGGGCCTATAGGACCAGGGCCATTTTCGCCATAAGCAAGATCGGCTGGGATGGTCACGCGCCACTTGGCACCTATTGGCATATTCATCAAGGCCTCTGTAAAGCCAGGGATGACTTGACGAATATTGAACTCGACAGGGGCGTCAGACTCATCAAAGAGAGTGCCATCAATCAGCGTACCCTTGTACATAACCTTTGCGGTGGGGGCATCGCCGTGCTTCTCAGGGTCATAGACCTCTTGACCGCCTTCGTTAATGACCTCATACTGCAAACCACTAGGAGCACATGTAACGCCCTCGCGTTTTGCATTTTCCTCCATATAGGTCTTACCCATTTCGAGGTTTTTATCACCTATGGCAGATTCTCTAGCCTTGAGCGTTGCGAGGAATTCCTTCTGGATAGATTCTACATCCATTTCCGCGAGATTCATATCAATATTGCCAGCAAGACCTTCCAAGATACCCTTGGCGATATTTGCGCCATCTATATCTTCTGGGGTAATACCGGGGAGCATTTGAGGAATCATCTGGCTACCAAGGCGATAACCAATGAGATAGGACATTACTTCTACAACTTGAGTGGAATTAGGCATGCCCTTATTCTATCAGCAAAGCTTCTCAATAGCAAGTGCATACCTGCAGAAAAACACTACAGGCATGACACAAGCTTATCGACATGTAAGAAATATTCTAAATTTTCTAGTTTATTCTTAATCAATCTCCACAGTATTAAGATTTGAATCAATGATCATGCCATCTTGTATTTTTAATTCAAATTTAATATCTTTTTTCGCTTTAAAAGTAATCGTAAACAGTACCTCATCACCAGCAACTGCCTCTTTGGCACCAAAGTTGACAAAGGTTGGGTAGAGAGCCTTGACACCATTGGTGTGGAGTCTGTCCTTGGTCATGTTTTCCATTTGCTTCATACCGACAGGCTTGGTGGCAACATACTCGTAGCTTTCGGCATCATAGGGCAGAGCAAAACTCAGCGCATTGACGTCCTTGAGCTTATCCCCCTTAATCGTCAGAGTGATTTCTTCACCAGCCTTGTATGACTCCTTGTCAGCAGTCATGGTAAAGCTACCTTCTAGTGCGGTCTTCTTCTTGGCAGCACCGCCGTCTAGCTTCACCGCTACTTGGGAAATATCATAGGCATCAATGAGATTGTTCTTGTTGCCATCACCCACGCTGACATAGCCTTCAAAGTCACTATCACCGAGGCGCAAGCCGGTGTAGTTACCGTAAGAGGTTATATCATTGCTGTCAAGTTTACCATCGCTATTGATGTCACCGGGGATGAAGCTGGAGCTACCAGGTACCTTGAAGACATAGATTTCTTGACCAGAGCCAAAGTTACCACGCAGCTTTGTAGCCGCTATCTTGATAAAGCGTACAGTTGGCTTGTCCTCAAAGGCAATCACCTTCAACTCACCATCATCAACCCACTTGAAGGGTACAGGCTCACTCCAAGTCTTCTTGTCATCACTGTAGCAAATTGTACCTTCTTCGATGAAGCCATTACGTGATGACTGGTGCTGCATGTAGTGCATCTTTTCAATCTGATTGATAGAATTGAGGTCAATGACAATGTCCAGCTTCTCCACCTGAGTATCCCATGCGCTATGCCATGCGGTCTTTTCATCAAAGTCAACGAGGCGCGCAATTTCCTGAGAGCCTTGGCAGGCCACGCTACAGGTAGCGGTGATGCCCTTAATAGCCCATTGCAGGGGGTTAGCCTTGGTTTTTGCGCTGATGCCTACCCAATCGGACTTGTGATCCTTGTTGACGGCACGCAGCTTGAAGGAATACTCCGTCTCTGCCGCCAAATCTTCGAAGAGAAGATGATTGTTCTTGATGGTGGAGTAGAGTTGACCGTCGAACTGAATTTCGTAGTAGTCTGCGTTCTGCACCTTGTCCCATGATGGGGTCAGGGTGTAAGGCTGCGTGTTCTCTTCGCTGACCTGCGCCTGTGCAGGGGCTGAGAGCGCACCAGTGGAGCGCAGCAAATGATTTTCTGGCGCAAAGCGGAAGCCCTCCACAACAACGCTAGCAGCGTTCTTGCGCACATCGGTAGCCTCTAGCTTTACCATGAGTTGAGGGTTCTTTGTCAAGACCTTCTTGGCGAATTCACTGCCCTTGGTCGCAAACTGGTTCACAGAGGGTGCTGCATTGTAATAATACACATTGCTCTTGGCCTCGTAGTCCTTCATGCTGTTCACCTCTTTGAGGGAAAGCTGCTTTTCACCTAGCGTTGCGCTGATGGAGCTAGGCTTCTCTGTCACATTGATGACAAGCTCTGTACCCTTTGTGGGCACAAAGCCCTCAAAGCTACCCTGCGTGGGGAAAATGCTAATGGTCACCTTGCCCTTTTCATCCACAGTAGAATCAACGCGAGTTGTCACAGACGCACCAGACTGATACTGCATGGTCATACCATCATCATCATATTCTGTAAAGCTGCTATGCCCCATGGGATAGAGCTCATACTTGCGCATGCTATGGTCAATCTCTGACACATTGTTGTTGGGGTTGCTCATGGGGATGATAGCACCATTCTTGACAAAGACGGGTAGCTTCCACAGGGGGGCATCAAAGTTATTGATGATAACACCGCCCTCATAGAGATGGCCTGTAAAGTAGTCCACCCACTGCCCCTCTGGTAGGTAAATACCATTGCGAATGTCATTACCCTCCTCGTCAGCTGCTGTTTCTTGATAGATGGGAGCAACGAGGAAGCTAGGGCCAAAGAGGAACTGGTACTGCGTGCTCTTGCCCAAGGTGTACTCATTGGGGTAGTCCAAGAACATGGCACGCACCATGGGCATGCCAGACACAGAGGCCTCAGCAACACTATAAATATAAGGCATCAGAGCAGAACGCAGCTTCAAGTAGTTGCGGTTGATGGAGGTAGCGGGCTCACCGAGGGCATGGGGATATTTTTCATTGGCACCCCAGCCATCCATGTTGAGCAGTTGAGTGGTAAAGCTCTTCCACTGGAAATCACGTGTGTTGACCTTGAGATTCTTACCTCCAAAAATACCATCCATGTCGGAGGAAATATTGGGTTGACCAGAAAGCCCCGAACCGATGTAGGTAGGGATGTGGAAGCGGATGTACTCCCACTCTCCACCGCTCTGGTCGCCTGACCAAATACCCGCATAACGCTGTGTACCTGCCCAGCCGTCCAAGGAAATAATAAAGGGACGCGCATCATTCCCGTAGTAAGTCATGATTTGCGCCGCATCAGCAACGCCATTAAGACCAAATGAGTAACCAGGACCTACCCAAGCAACGTCTGTTTTGAGCACCCTGACACCAGCGTCACGCACCTCCTTGACAATATCGCGTTGGAGGAGAGCCTCCACACCCTCCTTGGGGTGCAAGTCAGATTGCGTCCAGAGACCGATTTCCACACCCTTTTCTTGGGCAAATTCTGTCAACTTGGCAAGGTTTTCTATATTACCATCTACAGTGCCAGTTTGACCATAGCCAGCACCGTAGCCGTCATTGGGCAAGAACCAGCCCAGAGGCATATCGTGCGCGATGTAGCGTTCTATGGCTGCGCGGGCAGAAAATTGGTACACGCCCTTCTCTCCATTGAGTGTTTCTTGAACACCTGTTTCGGAGTTGCTAGACTCCTTGTAGCGTTTGCCGTCTTCAAAGAGAATACCGCCCTCCTCTACCTCTGTCCAGTAGTCGCGGTTGTAGGCATTGAGGTGTCCTTGGTAGAAACCAAACTTGGGGATAAAGACAGGATGTCCTGTCAGCTGGTAAAAGTCATTCAAGAGCCCAACAGCCCCCTCGTTAACCATAAAGAAAAGGTCAAGGTAGGTCTCCTTGTGCCTGATTTCCACCACACCGCTGTTCTCTGTGCCAAAGTTGTAAAAGCCCTTCCTAAAGCTATGCCACATCATACCATAACCCTCTGTTGACCAGTAGAATGGGTTAGGTGAGGCTACACCACCATCTGTCCAGCTATTCTGGTTTTCAATGGCGATGATATTGCCCTTGTGGGAAAAGCGGCCATTCTGCACGCCACCACCGAAGAAATACTCCTGCTTGTGCTCCTTCAAGGAGAGGCTCACCTCATCTTTGCGAAACTCGATAGGTTTGACCATCTCAAAGACAACCTTTTCGGATAGCAGATTGTGCACTCTGAAAAGCCCAGTCTTCTTGTCTAGCTCAATGACGATTTGAGCACTGCGAATCTCCACCTTGTCGGCTGTTTCTTTGAGGGAAATCTTGACGGGTCTTCTGGGATTATCAACGAGAATCTGCGCCTCGGGCTCTGCCTTGGGTTCGCGCATGATACCACCGTCTCTGTCTTGGAAAATGCGGAAAATATTCTCTCCGTAAAAATCAAAACTCATGCGATGCCCGTTCTCAAAGTGAACATCCACCGTCGTGGGGTTGATCATTGTAGCTTTGCTAATTGGGCAGACCTCTGTGCTCACTGGCTGAGAGGGCGTTGCAAAAGATGAAGGGGAGACACTTGCCAAGAAAGCGGCAAAGATAATTGAGTTAAATGCTGTCCTTTTCATATATATGAATCTCTAAATCAAGCGGTCAAATCTCTCCTTAACAAAACCATGATTAAGAAAAAAGCAAAACAAGCCGCCGCGCCATTTTACCATATGCTCTCAGCATTGCAAGCTCAAAAAGCAGCTCTTCTAAAGAAGGGATTTCACTTATTTGTAAAACAAAGAAAGGGGAGCAAAAAGCCCCCCTTTCTGTCATTTAAGTGTGTTCCCCTTCCCCCCTCTTAGTCTTGCTTCTTACGGCGGCGACGAGCGAGGAGACCAGCCAGCGCGAGCAAGCTCAGCGTAGCTGTGCTGGGCTCTGGCACGTAGAGTACAGCATTAAGCGCTGCACCATTTGAGCTAAGCCCAAGCGGAGTGAGCGTCTGTCCCAGAGTTTCGAGGTTGCCATTGTAGACATTGACAGCGACATTGCTGTAGGAGAGAGTATCAAAAGCACTTTTCGCGACTCCATCAAGCTCAAACGTAAGGTATTCTCCATCCATAACATATTGAGCAAAGGCAGCATAGTCCGTTGCCGTGAGCACAATATCCAGTACCAAGGAGCTAGAGAACTCCACGTCTGCCACGCTGATAGAAGTGAGGGTGTAGACATATATGCCGTGCTCTCCGCCTCCCTGCGCTGTGATTTGCTGCTTGGTGCTCGGGACTGTCAGATTGCCACCTGCTGCTACAGATGAGACCTGCATGGTGTGATCAACGAGGCGCAAGCTTGCAGAGGCATTGTGTATGGTAGATCCCACAGCTAATACGCTATTACGCATGGTCAGGACGGAGCCATCGCCCAAATTAGCCTGTGCAGTCGGACCATCAAGATCAATACTGGGTTGATTGCCACCTGCTATGCTCTCTTGCTCTGTATCAGGGATATAATATCCCAAGGTGTAGCTGAGAATACCAGCGTTGTAGCTGAAAATCTTGCCCTCTGTTGATATGCCCGCAATCTTGCCAGTGGCAACAGCTCTGCTTGGATCCAGCCAAGAATCCAAATTATTGCTTCCGCCACCCGAGAAAAGGGTGAGACTGTAAGTACCGTCTGTTTGCGTGAAGTCGCTTTCTGTCAGTTGCAGAGAAAGGCCGCTACCGAAAGTAAGATTACCTTCATTGCTAATTGCAGAGCTATAATCCCATGTCCCACTGAGTGTCAGATCACCACGAGTAAGAACATTGATTCCTCCTGTGATAGTGTCCGTTACTGTGACGGTAGAGCCTATGCTCACTGTGCCAGCGTAGGCAGAGAAGCCAGAGATACTACCACCGCTGACGGTGACGTCATTTGCGACGGCTTTACCAGCGAGATTAAGCGCACCGCTACCGAGCGTGATAGCACCCGCACCCATGTCATCACCATGCAATGTGGCAGCACTCGAATCCGCAACATCTACGCTACCACCATGCAAGTTAATATCAGTAGCAGAAAAAGAACCTGCGTTATGAGAAACAGTAAATTGAGCACCTGCTTCAATTGTAATAGAGGATGCTGCAATCGTGTTTACTGAATTTTGATTGCGACCAAATTGAGTTGTGCCGCTAGCTATGACGAGTTTGCCCGCAAACTCCATATTATTATAAATATTAGTCATGCCACTAATCGTCAGTGTATGCGCAGCATCACCAGTAATAGCAGACATCTCTATAGCACCGCCTGTATTGGTCAATACCGCATTGCCCGCAACATGCAGTCGGCGACCAAGAGAAACTCCGCTCGTGCTGAGAACAGAGCCCTCGCCAAGAGTAACAAGCCCACTGGTACCAAAATCGCTGGCATTAGCCACTACAACAGTAGCATTGTTCACGCTGATTTCGCCTGTGTAGCTGGATAAATTAACGACATCCGCTAGATTATACTGCGTGCCATCGCCATCCAAACGGAAGGTAGCACCAGAACCGCCTGTGAGACTCAATGCCGTATCGCTGGTATCCAAGGTGGCTACGCCAATACTCATCTGGCTAGAGCCTTCCATGACAACACTCGCAGCACTGAAAGTGATGTCAGCAGCAGCATTGATGCTAAGTGATGATTGATCGGCTATAGCGATAGCACCAGCCTTTGTATTAACTGTAATTGTGGCAGCAGTGTGTCCGCTAAAGTTGACAGCCTGACCTGCGTTAAAGCTAGCAGCGCCATCAAAAGCACCCTCCGCATTCCAATTGAGGGAGGCAGGGGCGGATGAGTTATCACTACCAGTGTAGCTGAGTGCCGCTAAAACACCTGTAATACTGAGTTTCCCAGAAGCATAACTAATTGAAGAATCAGCACTCAAACCACTAATACCCAAAACATTCTCCCAAGTCAAATTAGCAAGATCAAGTAAACCCAGGCTGCCTTCTGTGAAAATTTGATAAGCATAACCACCCGCAATACTTTCCGCTGTGAATGCGCTTAAATCAAGCTGACCACCAGCCCCGAAAGCTAACGTACCCGCATTGGCGATGGCACTGCTGAGGTTGAGGCGACCGTTTATGGTCAGCTGCCCGCCCTCAAGAATACTTAGATTATCACCGCCAGCTGCCTGTACCCCTGTCAGGGTGAGATGAGCACCATTACCGACTTGGAGAGAGGATGCCCCCGCAAAGCTCACCACACCAACAGTGGAGTTGGATTGGATCATCACAGTATCAACCACTTTACCTGTCAGGATAGCTGTGCTGCCATCATTGATTTCCAGTGTACCAAGAGCGAGAACAGAGCTGATAGTATATGTCGCGCCACCTGTAGCGTCTCTCGATGTATGGCTGGTCTTATAATCGTTACTGGAACCAGCCGCCCCAGTACTCTTTGCATTCAAGGTGAGAGCATTCGCGGAAATCACACTGTTACCTATCGTGACCGCGCCAGAATAATAGAAATGCGCGTTACCATCATAAGTATTGTTAGCACGTCTCTCCATGGTAATAGCTCCTGTGCCTGTAACATTTGACTGCGCTACATCTGCGTAATCTGTGCTATAAGTGAACACGAAATCGCGACCATTTTCACTCGACATCGCAAGGATGAAATCGCCGGAGAACGCTGATTGATTCCCGTCGAAAATGTAATCATTTTTTAACACATCACTAGGTGCAACCGCCAAGATAATATCTGACTGCTCTCCTGTGAAAGTGGCGTCATTTACACTGTAATCTGTCAAATTTCCCTTGGCATACATAGACTCATTACCAGAGGCTCCATCCTGTGTCCAGTTCTTGATATAGATGGTTGGGGCTATCCAAGACGCTTCACCACCACCAATCCAACCAGCGGTAAAATCCATAACAATAGAATCGCCCGTTGCCGTTAGTTCTATATCACGGTTAGTCAACTGCCCTGACGAACTTCGCGTAACGGTTATCTGCTCTGCTTCTGCCTGCTCTGACAAAAGACTAAAGGTGACTATTCCTGTTGCAACAGTGGCTATGGGTAGAGTAGTGGCTATGCTCGCCGTTAATGCATAGCAAGAAAGCAACGCCGCGCGGAGCGGGCGATTCAGACTGAGTTTCATGATGTGTTAAGATATTGATAGAGTGAGGGGGGCAAGCTTTCGCTGGTATTTTCACAAAGGAAAAGGACTAGAGTCACCTTGCCCATATCCGAACATTCCATCTCATATTTCTCACATGTCAATCCACAAGTTCGTCAATACAATCATTTCACCGCCCTAATAGAAACACATCACAAACAACTTAGATTAAACCCCTTTCGATAACCACCATCTACAAAATAACAAATACTGACACAAAAAAAGCAATCACTAGCATTTTTCTAGGATTACTCTTTTGTATTTTTGCAGAGAGAATCTAAACAGGGCTCTGCACCCACCCTGCTATTTAGTTACCAAAATTAACAGGCGCGACGCGAGCGCGTCGAAAATCAGCAGCTGTAGGCGTCAACTCTGGGAAGAGATTGACCAGGCTCGGATCGTAGTTTTCCGAGGGCGTAAAGAGAAAGCCAGGGTCAGTATCACGCAAGGTGAAGGAGCTAGCCTTAAAGACAGGCAGCACCATATTGCTGTTGGGATCATAGCAAGGCTCGCCAACATAGCGACCCTTGATGACATACTCATAGTTATTATCTTTACCAAAGACGGCTTTGGGGTGTGGGGGTTCTGCACCTCTGTCGGGGTTGAGAACAGCACTCTCATCCATCATGACTAGCTTTGCACTACTCCAAGGCTGAGAAGGTCTTCTAATATAACCCCAAAATCTCGTATTGGGCACATAATAACGACGACCAACGTAGTAATCCCCCTTTTCTTCGGTTTGGATAATACGATCGCGAGCAGCGATAGCAGCACAATCATCTGCTATGGTGCTACATTGACAAAGAATACCAACTAACGGGGTAATAACCAGCAACTGAATAAGGGGAAATTTCATAAAAAAGTGATTCGATGTCACTCTAGCATTTTCTCGCATAAAGTCAAGCAATTTTGACACAGAAATCACACCTCCGCACCCGCTGTACCATCATCGCCATCTACAGCATTGATACGACTCATGGCTTCTACAATACGCTCATTGACATTATTCTGGCACATCTCTTCCGCCATACGTATAGCATTGTAAATAGCAACCTCCGAGGCAGAGCCATGGGCAATAATAGAAACACCATTCACACCCATGAGAGGACTGCCGCCAACAGCATCGGCGTTGAGCTTCTTTTTCATCACCTTAAAGGCAGGCTTCATCAGTAGAGCGCCGAGCACCAGCAAGGGGTTCTTGCCTATGGCCGCCTTGAGCCACTTGGAAAAGGTCTTGGCTGTCGACTCGACGGTCTTGAGAAGGATATTACCTGTAAAGCCATCGGTGAGGATGACATCCACCTCTCCTTTGAAAATATCGTGTCCCTCGCAGTTACCTTCAAAGCGATAAGGCAACTTACCCTTTTGAGAGAGGTCGCGGAGAATGGCATGCGCTTCCTTAGAAAACTCACACCCCTTTTTATCCTCCGTACCGTTACTCATAACAGCAACGCAGGGCTCGCCTTGCTGGTAGACATAGCGCGACATCATCGCCGCCATGATAGAATAACCGACAAGGTGTATTGGCTTAGCATCGGGGTTTGCTCCTGTATCTGTGACCAGAACATAGCCCTTTTCATTGGGGATAGGGGAGACAATACCTGCACGCTCTATACCAGGGAGCAGGCGCAGCTTGATCGTACTTGCCGCAACGGCTGCACCAGTATTACCTGCACTAAGAACGGCATCGGCACGTCCCTCCTTGACCAAATCAACAGCAATACTCATAGAGGACTTCTTTTTCTGGCGCACAGCCATCAGTCCGCTTTCTTCCATGGTCACCACTTCGGGCGCGTGGACAATCTCAATACGCTTGTCATTGAGTATACCTGCACGCTGACATTCTTGGCGCAATACATCCTCCATCCCGACGAGAAAAATCTTCTCTATCCCCTTCAGGTCTCGCAGAGCCAGCTTGGCTCCGTCTATGTTTATCGCAGGGGCAAAGTCGCCCCCCATGGCATCAAGTGCTAATTTCATGGTAAAATCTATCTAGCGATATTATAACACATCCATCCAATTGCGTCAATGGAAAGGTGCTAACGAGGCGCAAAAAAACGCTTGCTCTTTTCAAGCTTTATCTATATACTAGTCTTGGTGATATGGAGCTTTACATCCTGATCACTAAGACTCAAAAAGATATATCCTTCAATGGCTAATAACAAACCACGCGGCAACAGACCGCCACAGCGCAAACCAGCATCACGCGGAGCCAAACCTGGCACCAGACCCAGCTCCCCCCAACCCCGCATCAAAACACCTACTGATAGTGAGGGCGAAATTGAGATGGAGGGTGTCATTTCTGCCGTTTTGGCAGGTACGATGTTCCGTGTTCGCGTTGCCAATGGGCATGAGTTTCTTTCTCATATCTCTGGCAAGATGCGCAAGCGCTTCATCCGCCTCGTTGTTGGCGATAGGGTAAAGATTGAAGTCTCCCCTTACGACATGAGCAAGGCGCGTATTACCTTCCGTATTGGGTAATCATCTCTGCACGCATGGCATCGACCTGCGTTTTCTCTAGGAAGTACTCGCCTATGGCAAAGCCAAAGTCGAGTGCTGCTCCTGGCCCCCTTCCTGTGATGATATGACCATCACGCACTGTTGCATCATCTAGAATATCAGCAACAGAAACAATATCTGCTGTGACAGCATCCGCTGGATAGCAGCAGATCTGACGCCCCGAAAGCACACCCGCTGCCTCCAAGGCAAGGGGCGCAGCACAGATAGCCGCCACCAATTTCCCTGCGGCATCCATCAGCCTTACTGCGTCCAGCACTTCCTCGCAGTCACGCAAGAACCAAGAGGCCTGACCACCGGGCAAGACTATGCCGTCATAGTCTCCCAACTGCGCATCGGCTAGCAGAATATCAGCCTGCATCACAATGTCATGCGCCCCTTTTACAGAAAGCGACTGCACACCAGCAACTGTTACTTGCAGCCCCAAACGGCGCAAAATATCCACAGGAGCTACAAACTCTATTTCTTCAAAACCGTCAGCGAGAAGTACTATAAGTGATTTCATCATGTCACCAGTATAGGGCAAGCATCTAGTCAAGTCAAGCAGGCAACTAAAGAGCCGCTATTTTGCCTTATTTTACCAGTGGCTAATTTGTTATCTTGTAATACAAACTAATTTCTTTTTTTGTTGATACTTGATTGTAAAGACCTAGTGATGACCAAGGAAAGCTCCTATCAAAAGATGTTTGACCTGCACTAAAACATTCGTATCCTAAAGGGTAACCTTTCAAGCAATCCTTGTAAACAATACACAACCATAACATCATGAAAGAACCCATACATTCAGATTACCTCGGCAGCAGCAGCTCCTCCAGCTCTAGCAGCTCCTCCAGCTCTAGCTCTAGCAGTAACTCTAGCAGCTCTTCCTCCAGTTCCAGCAGCAGCTCCTCTAGCAGCTCCTCTAGCAGCAGCTCATCCAGCTCTGCCGTTGTTCCGCCCATTCCCATCCCAGAATGCCCCTGCAA
>CAZRZE010000004.1:0-31976 GCA_964604535.1 uncultured Akkermansia sp. | reverse complement strand
ATTACAAGGGCATGCTCTGCATGATTAACCCCGACTTTGAAATCATGGAGGACGATAGCGGACTGCGACTGGCAGAGCAAGCCCTAGGTGGCAGCTGGGAGGGCGTGGACAGCCCACCCGCCGCCGCAGATGGCACAACGCCCCGCGTCTGCATCCATGTGGATCGCTGGGTGCCTATTTACCGCAATATCTCGGGCGTAGCTGCAAGGCGTTATAGAGAAATCGTCTGGGATAGCTTGGAGCGATTGGAGAAAAATCTGCCAGCCCCCTATTACGACATCGCGCCCAGCTACGCATGGAGGCAGGCTCTACTGGACATTCACTTCCCCGAGCAAGAAGAACTCATACGCAAGGCGCGTCTGCGTCTCGCTCTCAATGAATGCTTTGTCCAGCAATTCAAGGTGCAGTGGAGGAGGCGGCGTGCGCAAAAAATGAAGGGTCAAATCAGCTACAGCACGCGTTACTTTTTGGATGAGCTCATCGCCTCCCTGCCCTACAGTATGACAGGGGCGCAGCAACGTTGCCTAGGCGAAATCATGGAGGACATGGCGCAGCCCATCCCCATGAACCGCCTTGTCCAAGGCGATGTTGGCAGTGGCAAGACCCTAGTCGCCCTTGCGGCTATGCTCCTCTGCGTGGAAAGTGGGAAGGTAGCAGCCCTCATTGCTCCCACCCAGATACTGGCAGAGCAGCATTATGAGAACTTTTCGCGCCTTCTGGCTGGCATGGACATAGCGATATCCCTGCGTACAGCTGATAGGAAGGAAGACAGCGACATCATGGATTTGCAAGAGGAGCGCGATAGCACGACTCCACGCATTGTAGTGGGAACGCATGCCCTGCTCTACAAAAAAAATAGGCTCTCGCATCTCGGGTTAGCCGTCATTGATGAGCAGCATAAATTTGGCGTGGAGCAGAGGGCACGCTTCATCTCCACCGAGGAAGTCCCCGACCTCCTTGTCATGACAGCCACGCCCATCCCGCGCACCCTCACCCTCACACTCTACGGCGACTTGGACGTATCCGTCATCGATGAATTCCCCGCCAATAGGGGAAAAATCCTCACCGCCCTGCGCCACCCCAAGCAGAAAAAGCGCATCATCAAGTTCCTCCATGAGCAACTGGAAGAAGGGCGGCAGATTTACATCGTCTCCCCCCTTGTGGAAGAAAGCGAAAAGCGCGCGCAAAAAGCCGCTCTCAGTGAATGGGAGCATTGGAAGGAAGAGTTTTCCGCCTATGAGGTGGGGCTCTTGCATGGCAAGCTATCCGCAGAGGAAAAGGAAGACATCATGAGGCGTTTTCGCAGCAATGAGGTGCAGGTGCTAGTAGCAACCACTGTTGTTGAGGTGGGGGTTGACGTGGCTAATGCCACGGTGATGATGATCAATGATGCCGATAGCTTTGGACTATCGCAGCTGCATCAGTTGCGTGGACGCATAGGGCGAGGGGAGCACAAGAGCTACTGCATCCTGCTTTCCGATGCCAAGGAAGGAGACGAGGCATGGGAAAAGCTCAGCATACTCGTACGCAGTCGCGATGGATTTGAGATAGCTGAAGAGGACTTTCGCCTGCGCGGACCGGGAGATGTTCTCGGCAAGGCACAAAGCGGGCTGGGCAGTGTGCAATTTGTGGAGTGGTTGAGCAATTCTCGCTTGATACACAGGGCAACACGAGAGGTGGTTGCAATACTGGATGCTGACCCGCAGCTGGAGAGGGCAGAGCATGCGGCGTTGCGGGAACTCGTGGCAGCAGAAGATGCTGGCGGGGTGGTAGCCTAGCTGGGCTTTTTTGCTTCTTGTGCTTTTTTTCTTGATTCCACCTAGCGGCACTCTTAGAATCTGACAGTGAGCTTACCACATCCTACAGTAGACGAAACTGATGAGGCACCCTACTATCTGGATTTAGAGAGTTTGTCAGAAGAGGTGTGGCAAGGCATCTGTGAGAGTAGAGAGCGTGGTAAGGAAGAGCAACTGCTTGTTAGTCTCTTGGAGCATATGCTGCATGTTGAGCCCGCGCCCTACGCCACAGAGGAAGAAGAGGGCGATGATTGGTTAGCAGCGGAGGATGCAGACTTATAAGACGGGCGATAGCAGACGGCAGAGCCTTGCCGCAAAGCGCGTTGTCAGCGAAGCTATTGTGACATCGCTAGTCGCATCATCTCTCGCACCCGCGGCTGTGGTAGTACGCCCCACTCCATCTGGTTCATCACATAGGCAAAGCTATACCCCTGCCCTGTCTCTGCACATCCATGTGCACCCCCTGCCCCAGCATGCCCAAAGCCTCTCTCAGGTATGCAATCCTCTGCCTTCACCATCGCCCCACAACTAAAGCTGGTCTCCCGACGCATGATCATGTCATAGCCCTCACTCTGTTGCTGACAAAGTGCTGGCAATAGTTCCTCTCGTTGCAAGAGTTGCTGGTAAAATGCAGCCAAGCCCCTCGCACTGGCTATGCCACCCCTAGCAGGGTCTCCACTATGCCACGCGGTCTCTTGGTTGAAGGCGCGCACACTTTCCAGCCCCCTAATGGCATGAAAGGCACGATGCACGGGGCTGTCCGTCTGCTGATAGAGGCGGTAGAATTCCTTGTCACTATCAGCTATGCTATCCTGTATGCGCGGGGGGCGTAGTTTCTTGATGCGGGGGTATATTTCAGGAGAGAGTTCTCCTAGATAGAGGTCTAAGCCGAGTGGCGCGCGCCACTCTCTTTCCCAGTAGGTGCAGATGCGTTCTCCTGTGAGTTGCCGCATGATGATGTCCATGATGGGGCCTATGCTCTGGGGATGATAACCATGCTGCGGGGGCTGCCAAGCAGGGCTACTTTGCTCCACGGCGCGTTGGCATTCGTCCAGTTGACTGTATTCTGGTTGCCATGCTAGGTAGGCTAGCCCCAGTTGGTAAGAGAGGAGTTGCGCGATGCTAGCATAAGGTAGGGGAAAGCATGGCCATATCTCACCCAGTGGGCATTGCTCTGTGAGTCCGCGCTTGTAGAGGGCATCTAGTATGCAGGCTGCGCCCACTACCTTGGTGGCGGAAAAGATGGGGACGAGGCTGTCCGCATTCCAGCCTTCTCCTGCACACAGGGTGTAGCATTCTTTCCCCTGCTTCCAAAGGCTGAGGGATGCCCCACCAGCTGGTAGGCGATCTAGGAGATGTTGCAGCTTTTCTCGTGTCGCGCTCATCTATCTAAGGGGCGTATGCTGAGGATTTCTACAGCTTTGTCTATGACACGAAAGCTCAACTCATAGGGGGCGATAATGAGGTGGTAGACGCGCTCTGGGTCATCTTGGTAGGCAGGGCGCGGGTCTTGGGAGAGCAGTTCTATAGCTGTTTGCCGCCATGCCGCATCGGGCAAATCCACCCCTGCGGCAAAGCAGACGGGGAGTACTTCCTTCCACTCATGCTGGCTGGTAAAGCCTCCTTTCGCCTCTGGCAGGGCATCGGCATAGGGTAGATAGGGCTTGATATCATAGATGGGCGTTGCATCAACCATGTCAGCACCTGATACCTCGATGATAGCTCCATCCTTTGCATGGGGAGTGATGCTCTCTATCTTGACCACGGAGAGCCCCAAGGCATTGGGACGAAAGGAAGAGCGAGTAGCAAAGACGCCCATGCGCTCATTCCCTCCTAGTCGAGGGGGGCGCACGGTGGGTTGCCACCTTTCCCCATGCAGGTGAAAACGCCAGATAAGCCAGAGGTGGGAAAAATCCTCCAATCCGCGAAAACACTCTGCCTGCCTATATTCTGGTTCAAAGACTATCCAGCTGCGCAGGGAGGGTACCATATTCGCTTGGCGAGGGATGCCAAACTTCTCGCGCAGCGCGGAGCGCAGATGGGCTATGGGCTTCATGTCGCGCTAGAATCCTTACTTGCCACCACACCAAAGGCTTCTTCCATCAGCTGGTAGTAAACAGGTCGTTTGAAGTCAGGCACGCAGTCAAAGTCCATGTCCTGCGGGCGTATCCAGCGATAGTTACAAAACTCCTTTTGATCCAACCAGGGCTCGGATCGCATATCATGCAGGAGGAAGAGGAAGTAATGCTGCTCTTGCCCCGCGTAGGGAATGCCGCGTTTTTGAAATACGCGGGCTCTATCTGCCTCAGAGTAATCATAGCGATAAGGGCCAAAGCAGGCGACCATATCATATTCATTAGGGCGCAGACCAGTCTCCTCCATACCCTCGCGCTGGGCAGCGATGAGGAGGTCTTCCCCTTGGCTGACCCCACCCTGCGGGAACTGCCAACAGCCGCGTGGCCAAACACGTTCGCAAACTAGTATTGTGCCATCAGGGCGTTGGTAGATGACTGCTGCATTAGGGCGATAGAGATCCTTTTGACTCATAAGACAGGGTTATTATAAGCTTTGAAACGCGCCATGGCAAGGAAATTACAATATCACCGACTCCAGCAGAGTGCGCGTGTATTCATGCTGAGGTCGGTGGAAAACCTGCTCTGCCGTACCGTACTCCACAATGTGCCCCTGCTGCATCACTGCAATATCATCAGCTATATAGTGAACTACGGACAAATCATGGGAGATAAAAAGTAGACAGAGGTTCATCTCCTGCACCAAATCCATGAGCAGATTGAGTATCTGGCTCTGTATGGAGACATCCAAGGCCGACACGGGCTCATCCGCAATGATGAGGGCGGGGCGCGGAGCGAGAGCCCGCGCAATGGCAATGCGCTGTCGCTGACCGCCAGAAAACTCATGCGGGTACTTGTGCATATGCTCCGCAGACAATCCCACGCGGGTAAGCAACTGCGCCACGGCATTTTCTTTTTCGGCGCGACTGCGTAGTTGCTTTGCCATGTCTTTCCGCTGACTGAGAGCCTCTAGCAGCGTCTCATACAAGCTGTATCGCGGATTGAGAGAGCTGTAGGGATCTTGAAATACCATCTGAAAGTCAAGACGGTGGGCGCGCAGCTGGGAAGAGGGTAACTCACTAAGACAAAGCCCATCCAACACAATACGCCCTGCACTCAGGGGCTGCAACTGCATGATAGCGCGAGAGAGCGTTGACTTCCCACAGCCCGATTCTCCGACCAAGCCGAGAATACGCCCCCTCTCCATATAGAGGCTCACGCCATCCACAGCGCGCACGGTATCACGCACACCGCCCCAGAGTTTTTTTCTGGGAAAGTGGACATGGGCATCTTGAACTTCGAGAAATGGCACGCCTCTAGCATAGCCTAGCAGCCCTCAAGGAGCAAGGAAAAAGGCAGTTCTGCCCTTTTCTCCTTGCATCCTCTGTCACGATTTGTTATGCTAGAAATCATAATGAAAATTCCAATCATTCCCGCCCTAGCTGTTCTATTATCTACCACTCTTGCCACGGCACAAGAGTACAACAAAGGTATAAACATTATTCCCATCCCTCTCCAACTAAAAGAGACTCAACAAGCACCCTTCAATCTTACGCTTGACACAACAATCTCTGCATCTGGTGAGCAAGCCGAAGTCATTGCCCAATTCTTTGCCGAAAAACTCCGCGCCTCCACGGGCTTCCCCCTGAAAGTAATGCCCAAAGATGGAGCAATCTCCCTCTCCATTGATGAATCACTCGATTCAAAGCCCGAGGGCTACAAGCTATCCGTCACCTCCAAGTCCGTGAGCATTGTCGGCAAGGACGCAGCGGGTCTATTCTACGGGATGCAAAGCTTTCTTCAACTCTTTCCTGCTGAGATTGCTAGCCTGAAAAAAGTAGAAGGCATCACTTGGCAAGCCCCCACCGTGGAAATCACAGACGCCCCCCGCTTTGGCTACCGCGGTGTCATGCTCGACGTCTGCCGTCACTTCCAATCTGTAGAATGCATCAAACGCCAGATTGACGTGCTTTCCATGTTCAAGATGAACCGCCTTCACTGGCATCTCACAGAAGATCAGGGCTGGCGTATCGAAATCAAAAAATACCCCAAACTCACAGAAATAGGTGCTCAGCGCGTCGAGGGCGAGGGTTTTGTGTACAAGGGCTTTTACACACAGGAAGAGGTCAAGGACATAGTCGCCTATGCCGCAGCTCGCCAAATCACCATCATCCCAGAATTTGAACTACCGGGGCATGAGCTGGCAGCTATCGCAGCCTACCCAGAGCTCTCTTGCAAAAACTCCAAAGTCACCCCCCGCATCATCTGGGGTGTGGAAGACATCGTCATGTGCCCTGCAAAGGACCTCACCTTCCGCTTCATCGAAGACGTGATTGACGAAATGGCCCCCCTCTTCCCCGGTGAGTACTTCCACGTAGGTGGGGATGAATGCCCCAAGACCAGCTGGAAAAACTGCCCCGCCTGTCAGGAATTCATCAAGAAAAATAATCTCCAAGCAAAGGATGGACACAGCGCCGAAGAACGCCTACAAAGCTATGTTATAGGGCGTGCAGAAAAGATGCTCGCCAAGCATGGCAAGAAGCTTATCGGCTGGGATGAAATCTTGGAAGGAGGCCTCTCCCCCAACGCCACCGTCATGTCATGGCGTGGAGAAAAGGGAGGCATAGAAGCCGCCATGCAAGGGCATGACGTCGTCATGACCCCCAACTCCCACCTCTACCTTGATCACTTCCAAGGAGACAGCAGCATAGAGCCCGTCGCCATTGGAGGCTTTTCGCCCTTAGCACACAGCTACTCCTACGACCCAATTCCTGCCCAGCTAAAGGAAAATGGCAAGGGGCATCACGTACTGGGCGTACAGGGCAACCTCTGGTCAGAGTACATGTACACAGACCAGCTCATGGAATACCGCCTCTACCCACGCGCCTTGGCCATAGCAGAAATAGGTTGGAGCATGCCAGAGAAGAAGAACTTCCAAGACTTCTCCCGCCGCGTCAACAACGCCTCCGTCCGCATGGACGCCTACGGCATCAACTACCACATCCCTCAGCCAGAGCAAGAGATTACCAGCAACCACCTTGCCTTCACCGACAAGATGGAGGTAGCCTTCCGCACCACTCGTCCCATCAAGATGGTATACACCCTAGATGGCAGCGAACCAACACCCCAGTCAACTGAATACACCAAGCCACTGGTATTCACGGAGACTAGCCTGCTCAAGATATGCTCTGTCATGCCCTCTGGCAAGATGAGCCCCGTGCGCAACATACGCGTAGAAAAGCAGCAGCTAGCCCCTGCTCAAAATGTAGCAGATGCCAAGGCTGGATTAAAAATGACTGTTATCCCTGGGAAGTACATCAATATGAAGCAGCTTGCAGCAAGCAAGAGCACGCCACAGCATCGTGTTGTAACAGCACTGGATCAGATCAAGGTAGGCAATGAGGACCACTCCACTATCTCTGAAGGCTATATCAATATACCAGAAGATGGGGTCTACCTCTTCCGTACAAACAACAATCAGCTTTGGATTGATGGCAAGCTCATCGTGGACAATGATGGGGAGGTGAAGAGATTCTCTCGCAATGCGGGGGCAATCGCCCTATCAAAGGGCATGCACGCGGTGAAGGTTGTTTGGTTGGGCAACATTATTGGTGGTTGGCCTAGCAACTGGGACAATGCCGAGGTGAGCTTCCAAAATCTGGTGACCAAGAAAAAGGCTGTCGTGCAGCCAGTCATGCTGTTCCATTAACCAACAGCAGTATAAATATTAATACCGCGCAGGGTTGCCATAGTGCAACCCTGCGCGGTAGTGTTGTGAAGAAATGCTATGCGAAGGTAGCTCTAGCTGCGTGCTCTTCTCGCGCGCACGCCTTGCGCCAAGGTGTCCAATATCTCTAATGTCTCATCCCAGCCGACACAAGCATCTGTGATGCTCACGCCGTACTGCAAAGGCTTTCCAGCTTCGCATTTTTGGCTGCCTTCATGGATGTTACTCTCAATCATGACTGATCCAATGCGCTGCTCCCCTGCCGCCAGTTGCTCTGCTATGTTCTGAGCAACGAGGGCTTGTTCTTGCCAACGCTTGTTACTGTTACCATGAGAAAAGTCTATCATGAGCCTGTTGATGATTCCAGCCTTCTGCTGTAACTCCCATGCCTGTTCTATGTACTCTGGTGCATAGTTAGGTCCCAGTGTGGAGCCACGCAGGATGATGTGGCAGCAGTCGTTGCCTTCTGTGGAGACGATGGCTGATACGCCCTGTTTTGTCACGGAAAGGAAGTTGTGGTGGCTCTGCCCAGAGATGATAGCATCAACGGCTATCTGCACGCTGCCTGTGGTGCCGTTCTTGAAGCCCACGGGCATAGACATGCCACTGGCCAATTCTCTATGCACCTGACTCTCTGTGGTACGTGCTCCTATTGCGCCCCAAGAGACGAGGTCGGAGATGTACTGTGGGGTAATAACGTCCAAAAACTCCGTCGCGGCCGGTACGTTCATCTCACCGAGACGTAGCAACAATCCACGCGCCATTCTCAACCCAGAGTTGATGCAGAAGCTGTCATCCATGAAGGGGTCGTTGATGAGACCTTTCCACCCAACGGTGGTGCGGGGCTTTTCAAAGTAGACGCGCATGATGAGGAGTAAGTCTTGCTCATATCGCTCTCTGATGTCAGCGAGACGCTGTGCATAATCTATCGCTCCGACAGTGTCATGGATGGAGCAGGGGCCAATCAAGACGGCTAATCTGTCATCCTCGTGCTTCAGGATTTTCTTAAATGCATCGCGTGCGCTGTATACGACCTTGGAGACTTCTTGGCTTGCGGGGAAGTCCTCCATCAAAATGGCGGGCGATATAAGGGCGCGTATATTGCTGATACGGACATCGTCCGTGACAAAGTTTTTCATTGGTGAATTCGATTGCTTGCTGACCTATACAAGATAAGCCAGCAAGCCTTGTTATATAAAATATGTGATGTAGATGGTTTTTTGGGGGAGTTGCTAGGGCGGCTTGCTTAGTTGCCCTGCTTTTTCCAAGTATAGATGTTGTCTTGTAGAGACTCATCATACTCTTCCTTCGTAAGGGTAGAAGATTTTTTGGGAGTGCCTTCAGTATCTGTTCCCAGTGAGTAGGCAATCACTTGTTGGCGAGTTTGCTTGCCCTTGGCATAGGGATCAATAACACCGCCCTCTGTAGCATCCAAATAGGTAAAAGCAACGCGATAGGGTGTACCCCATGGGTCATAGAGACCAAGCTCTCCATTGTTCTCATAAAGACCATCCTTCGCAACATCTTGAAGGCTGGAGTCAAGGTATAATTTTCTGTCACCGTTGAGGATTTCATCGTTCTTGTTCTCACGCACCGTCAGAGCAGCAAGGAGGCCTGCGTCTTTGCCAGGTTCTAGCACAATGTGAAATTCGTCATTTGCATTGGGCTCTAACTCTCCATCCCTGACGGGGAAAGCACTGTAGTCACGGTAGAAGTTTTTGACACCTGTCACGATATCAACACATTTTGTTTCTGCCGCCTTGACACGACCCTTTTCCACCATAGAAAGGTAGAAAGGATACCCCACACCAGCGAGCACTGCGATGATGGCGATAACGACGATTAGTTCGATAAGGGTGAAGCCCTTTCGTGGTTTAAGAGAGTTGAACGTTTTCATTTCCCTTTGATTCTATCACAAAAGGACTGCAGCATGCAAGCATGAAATAGGACATCATGTTTGAATGTCTCCTGTATTATGAAATGCTACCGCAATTATGGGCAAAAGATGGCGATTTTCCACAAAAAAGAATCAAGGATAAAAGACCTCTTCCAGATACAGTCCTTCTGGAGGGGCGCAGTAGCGGGACTTTTCCGCTGTAGGGGCGAGGGTCAGCATGCCATGGAGGGTCTCTATACTCATGCGCTTTTTGGCAATCTGATGCGCTGTCCCTACCATAAGGCGCACCATTTTGTAGAGAAAGCCATTGCCAGTAACGTGTATGTCTATCTGGGTTCCTCTCTGCTCCAACTCCACAGAGCTGATGCGACGCGTGTAAAAACCCTCTGGGATGGGCTGCGGCTCATTGCCCCTGTTGACGGCAAAATGGCGGAAGTCATACTCACCGACATAGGACTGCATGGCCTGATGCAGTAACTGCATGTCCACCCCTCTTCTCACGTGCCAATAGCGATTATGGTCAAAGGGGGAGAGCACCTCGCCCCTCTCCATGCGGTAGAGGTAGGTTTTTTCCTTGGCAGAGTAACGCGCGTGAAAGTCGGCAGCCACTTCCCTCACCTCGTTGATACGGAGATGCGCAGGGAGATTTGCATTGAGAGCGGCTCTCCATGCCTCATGGGAAAGCTTGTTGTCCTCTGGTATATCGAGGTGAAAATATTGCCGCAGGGCGTGCACGCCAGCGTCGGTGCGTCCTGAGGCACTAATGCGCTTTGTCACGCCCAGTCCACTGTCTTTGCCCAGCAGCTTTTGACAGGCGAGTTCTACGGCATCCTGCGCGCCTCCACCACAGACTTGGCTTTGCCAGCCGCGAAAGTGATGTCCCAAGTAACTGCACTGAAATAATAGACGTGGCATGATTGCTTTTGTGAAAAAGGCGGAACTTCCGAGAAGTTCCGCCCTATAAAGTGTTGTTGTGAGGAGTAGATTATTCCGCAGCCGCTTCTTCGTCAGCTGCAGGTTCTTCGACTTCTTCTTCCTCTACTACTTCTTCAGAAGCAGGTGCAGGAATTGCGACTGGCTCTTCTTCGTCGTTGTGGAAGAGACCAATCTTGCTTGCATCACCCATGTATTCGATAGCGTCACGCAGTTCAGTGGAGCCGTAGTAGGCTTCGATATTTCCTGTGCTAGCGTGGTCTTTGTTCTCTGTGTTTTGCAAGTAGGCTGTACCGTCAGCCTTGCTTTGATCATCAGCAAGTGTATGGGGTTCGCTAGCGCGATTTTGACCAATGGCCATGAGGACCTCATCTTCGTTGACGGAACCAGCGTAGTCTACAACGGGCTTGCTACCGCGGATGCGACCGATTTCCTTAACGAGAGAAACGACAGCTTCTACATAGACTTCTGGTGTTTCAGCAGACTTGAGAAGGGCAGTTTCGTTCATGGCAAAGACGCGTATGCCAGCGTCTTGATAACGCTTGTTAATGGCAGCAACACGAGGAGCAGCGGCTTGGGCGGACTTATAATCCGTTACCGTTTGCAGTTCGGTGGTGAGCTCTTTGGCAAGATCAAGGACACTCTTGTCTTCTTTTTGACAGGAGGTAAGGGAAACGAGGGCGGCTAGCGCGCAAGCGGAGGGGAGAAAGAATTGTTTCATGGAAAAAAAGGGGACGTAATAAGATGATACGATAGAAATATATCAAGTGGACTAGCAGCTGTCAAGCAAAAGAGCGGAATTTTTCGGATTTAGAAAAAAGTTTTCTCTTTGTGCCTGTGCGGTGGGGTAATTGACACCCCTAACCGCAATGGCAGCTGCCAGATGATATGCTTAGGGAGCTGGGTCTGGCTCAGGCGCTGGGTCTGGCTCAGGCGCAACAGCGATAGTATAGGTCAAAGTCAACCCTGACAGATTGTAAGCCAAGCTATCTATTTCCAATTGCGGATCATCACCAAAATTGGCGCCTACATCATAGCTTATAGAGCCGCTGGTGTAGATACCTTTATAGACTATTTCAGTAGCTGTTTGACTCTCGATAGTTACAAACTGGATAGTAGCATTACTGATGGTGAATACGCGAGGCAAAGCACCATTAGCACCTGGTGAAACTAGCGTAAAGTTAAACGGGCCGAGACGAGAACCATTAGCAGCGGGGCGCGTCCACTGTCCCACGACAGGATTTGCGGGACGAGCTGCCAAATAGGGTGATGGGGGCTCATAGCGTGGAGGCAGATCAAAGGCGGATACATCACCGCCATTTACTGTTCCACTAATGACGAACGAAACCGTCTCAGGGCCGGAGATAAATTCTAGAGGGTCGGGTGCCTGCGTGACTTCGTTAAAGACATCGGCATGCTGGATTGTGACTTCTACCGCACCTGTTGGCAGCAGAGAATCAGGGAATTCTACGCCACCAAAAGTAGGAGTTTCATCACCATCGTTCGTACTATCATTTGTACAAGCTGAGAAAAATGACAGCCCGAGAGGGAATAAAATGGCACTTGCGAGCCTTTTTGTTGTAATCTTCATATATTTAAATGTTTAAAAATTAGAAACTACCAGCCTTATTGAGATAATAGGGCATTCCAAACTGCGTAACAATGGCATCTACTTGCTCAGAATCAGGAAGGACGGGGTACTCGCGGATGATTTTGCCGCCTATAGTTGCATCAACCGTACCTGTTCCGAAATTGAACTGGAAATGAAGCTCCGTGATACGAGAAAACTCAAGCCCACCTACCGCTTCTCTTAGATCGGCATTGAAGGCACCGGGGTCCGTTTCAACAAAGCTAGCTTCGACAATGCCGATAACAGGTTGACCAGCGGCATTGTTTTCCACGGTATAGATGAACTCCACAGGAATGGGATCATCTGCACCAGGGACTACAAAATAGCCAGCCGCAACGACAGTATCACCGCCGATTAAGTCTTCGACATAAGTGGTAGGAACTATTCTGACAGGGCTAGAAAGATAAGCGAGAAGCTCATACTTGCCTGACGCAAAATCAGCTGTACTTAGTGCCCCTTCGCTAAGCGTAGCGGCATCTTCTGTATTTTCGCTTGGAGAGCAGGAGTTAAGGCTAACGAGGCTACCCAATGTTAGCATACCTGCAAGGAGAAATGTAGTTGTCTGTTTCATGGAAATGAAGGGTGGGAATAGTTTATTGAGGAAGAGCACGGAAAGAACCGCCAAGCATTTCGTTATTGACCCAAACACTCATAACAGAATCTGTTGTTCCTGTTGCGGTCTGCCAGCTGGCGTTAACACCGCCTAAGGCCTCTGCAGCTTCAACAGCCTGAACAACGCCAGCGTTGGGGCTTGCCTGATTGTAAACATCCATTGAGATGCTCAAGCCAGAATTGGCAGGCAATTCTGGGACTACACCCTCTGCATCGGGTGTGATAGTGAGGCCAAGTTGGGCAAAAATATTTGCTGTTGCTTCGCCTCTATCATTAAAGACAATTTGCATAATACCCGTGCGACCAATAAGGACGAATTTTTCCCTATCATAAGGCGTACCTGAGGCCACTGTTTGGGTTGAGTTTGTGCCAACTTGGCGCAAGAGGAGTCTCTCCTGAAAACCAAGAGTCACTGGTGTTTCTAGACCACCAACGGAGAGTACGCCTGATACGCTAGTCTCATTGGGGTCAGCAGATGTAGGTCTGACGGCAATAGTCTGACCATCCTTTGCCGCAAACTCAAAGTGGTAACGCATAGAGAAGAACGCCTCAGTTGTGACATAAGAAGCACTGGAATCACTACCCAGTGAGGTACTGTCTCCAGAAGAGTCGGAGGTACAGGATACCTGCAGAGTCAAAGCGCAAAGAGGAAGAAGAACTTGTTTGCAGATTTTATTTACTTTAAACATAATGAGTTAATTTTGGTAATTAGCGAATAACGTTCATTCTTTGGTTTTCAAAGCTTTGCTCAATAACACCAGGTGCAACAATGATATTCAGAGGTGGATTAAGGTTAGTCTCAGGATAGGTTGCTCTGACAATAATGGTTGATGTTTCGTTGAAGAAATTGAGATCCACAGTAGCAGTCTGGAAGGTCACACCCGAAGGAAGTCCCAAAACATCTAACAGAGCAGAGTCTGTGAGATCCGCCGTATTAGTCATCGCTATGGTGATTTTGGCTATGCTAGGATTATCCCCTTCTGCATGATAGGTGAAAAAGGCTGGAAGCAGATCACCTTCACTACCGAAGAAACCAGGGATGGTAGCACTTGTACCATCGGGGGAGTAATAGATATCACCAGAGCGCTCTGGGATAATAAGAACCGTAGCGAGCGCGTTGACTTCTATCGTTACCGAACCACTGATAAACTCACTAAGAGAAACACCTGTGCCTGAAAACGCATTCTCATCACCACTATCGGAGGAGCATGAACTGAGGGTTGCCGCGGACAGAGTCACTGCCAAGAGCGACAATATAGATTTACGAAAAAGCTTCATAATATAAATAATAATTGGGTATGAGTATAAATAGGGTGAATATTACAGACCCGTATTAGGAACAACTGAGAATCGTGATGTGACTTCACCAGGTGCAGTCACACTATCAGAGCCTGCGCCGGAGCCAGGTCTAACGACAGGGAAATCTGAGCCTAATGCAGAAGAGACCATATAACCAGTAGTGTAATCAAACTCAAAGCGCCAGTTGCTCAGCTTGATAGATGTGTCGCCTTCAAGCTCTGTCGAGGTAAAGCCAAGAGCAGCAAGAATAGTTTCATCATCAACACCACCTGGATCGTTAAAGGCAACTTGTATGACTCCGCGTGTCGGAGGTCCACCAGGTGTAAGCGATCCTTCAGCCTCATAAGTCAAGCTGACATCAATAACTGTTGAACCTGTAGCCGTGTAAATAATACCATCACATACAGACCTATTGGCTGTAAGGCTGTTATCAGTAGATGTAACAAGAACCTGAGGCATGATATAGAGAATACCATTAGTGTAAACCTTAAAGCCTTGGCGGCAAGCTTCAAACGCATCAATCGTAATGACGTCATGAAGGATTTCCGTGTCCTCGGAAGCACTTTCTGAAGTACAGGATGGCGTTGCAACCATCAAGAAAAGACCTGCACTAGGGAGGAGGAAATGAGATAAAAACTTCTTCATAAATGTTAAATTGGGTTAGTTGTTCTGAGGGAGAATGAGGTAGTTGCCGCGGAGCATGTCGTAATTGACCCAAATGTAGAGTCTTGCTTCTGGCCCCGTCTTAGGGAAGCCTTGGAAGGATGTCCAAGTACCGATAAAGTTACGCAAATCACGAGACTCTGCATCCACTCTAGCAAATTGCGAGGAGTTGGCTGTGTAGGTCAGCAAAAACTCAATTTCGACTCCTGCGAGATCAACTACTGCACCTTCTCCACCTTCATAGACAGCGACATCAGTAACACCAGCAGCGTCAAGCACTGCAAGAGCGGATGGTGTATCCTCAAAGGCGATAGTGAGTGTACCTTCCAAGGGGTTAGAACCAGCAGCATCAAAGTCAATACCAATAGGCGTCGTGACTCCGTTTACGCGTAGCACACCAGTGAGAGCACCACCTGCTTCACCAACGGGGTTGACATCAACGGTCATTGTTGCACCATTAACACAAGGCATCTCAATATCGTAAGTGCCTGTCCTGTACTCAGCCTCGGTGAGTTGCAGCGTGCGATCTGATTCTGCTGCTGTTTCTTCTGTATCAGTACATGAGCTCAGAAAAACAGACGCCGAGAGCAAAGAAAAAATGCTGAAAGAGAGAGTTCGAAAGGAAATTTTCATGGTCGTTATTTAATAGACATTATAGCCCTCTCGCTAGGCAGGTCAAGAAAAAAGTTCACCCTAGAATAAAGAAAATACCGCTTTTGGACAAATATTAACCCCGCGATAATTGATAGAGAGTCTCTCCATTTTTGTCATACAGTATCCTTCACCTCGTAGTTAGCTAACATATGGGCAACATCATCTGCGAGGCGATATAGGGCGGACTCTTTCCCATTTATAGCAGGTAATGACCAGAGGGTAAAATTATTGTGCGCAATAATATTAAAGTACATACCGCGCAAACAGGTGAGACACCAGAACCAGTCGCCTCGCCCCAGCTGTGGGTAATGAGCAACTAATGCTTCCTGCCATTGCTCTAACGCAAAGCTGAAGTGAGACTCATAGACATCGCGCGTGAGCTCTGGGGACTCATAGCCCATTTTGTTAAGAAAGCGCAATACACTCTCCCCATCTACCAGGCTCTCATCCGCGTCCCAATGCGTGTAGGGTGCAGCCAACCACGCATAAAGTATATCACTTGCAGTGGGACTATCAGCGAGAAGGGTTTCCTCTAAGGCGGTGAGGCAAGCTCTATTATAGGGTTCTGCCAAGTAGGAAAGAGTGTCACGGTAGAGATCCGCCTTTGTCCCAAAGTGGTAGCGTATCAGCCCCATATTGACATCCGCAGCGGTGGAGATATCGCGCAGGGAGCATCCTGCAAAACCGCGCTCTGTAAAGAGAGCAATAGCCGCGCGCATGATATGCGCCTTGGTCTGGTCTGATTTACTAGACGCCTTCATTCCTTGCGTTCTTTCGCACTGAGACCCTCCAGATATTCAATATCTTTCGCACTGAAATCAAAGAGATTGTAACGTCGCTGCTGTCCAGTATACTCCACCAGATAAACCCTATCCTTACTGCGGTCATACTTCTTGAGCTTGGCAAAAATAGTCGTATCGCCTCGGGAGTTGACCCAATCGCGATAGCCTTTCTTCTTCAGCCCATTTTTGTAGGCATCGTACTGCTCCTGCGCACTGGCTACAGCCTTTTTGATAGCCACGTGGGCAGAGCCAAAGAAGCCGTCACTGGCATCAATGATACTAACTACTTTTCCATTGGCACTAATGATAACAAAGGAAGGACTAGCCTTGACCCCATAGCGATTTTTAAGGGCTTGGACATTGATGGAGCTCGTCTCGCCTGTTTTCATACCGCTTTCATCAAAGCCTGCACTGCCATCAACACGCACACCAATGACGCGGTCTTGCATCCACTCCAAAAACTCTTTTTTGTTGAGGATCTCCCTAGCCATGGTTTTACTCTCGGGGCTGAGCAGGGAATCATGAAACCAGATGAGTATGGGCAATTGCTTTTTTCGCGCGTATCGGATGGCAGGGTACAGTTTGCTCGCCCAGCGAGGGCGACTGCGAGCACCTACAAAGGCCTCATCAATTTCTTCTATGTCTGCATCAGGATTGTCAGGGTCGGTGAAGAACACGGGGCCTTCGGCCAGGTTGTCGATTTTCTCCAACTCCTCTGAGGTGGTGACTACGAGGTTCTGTCCACCAAGTTCATTGTTACTCGGTCCCAAAAAGGCATCAGATCCTGCACCTGCGTTTTCATTTTTCTCTTTCTTCTTTTCGTCCTCACCGCTAGGGCTAAAGAGGGTGCAACTACTCAGCAAGCCACTGAGAAAAAATGCGCAAAGAACATGACGACCTGTACTCATGAAAGCTCAAAAGGTTAAAAATCACTCCTCCTTCTTCACCTGCTGCCAGCAGTCCTCCATCTGATCTAGCGTCGCCTCCTGCAAGGAGAGACCCTGATCACGTAGGCGTAGCTCTGTCCCGTGAAAACGGCGCAAAAACTTTTCATTAGCCGCGCTAAGAGCTAGCTCTGCATCCACCTCGCACTTGCGGCAGAGATTGACGACGCTGAAAAGCAGGTCGCCCAGCTCTTCCTCTAGGTGTGCGAGGTCTTGCTCGGGGGCATGCAGGCACTCTGCTACCTCCGCCAGCTCCTCGGCAACCTTTTCATGCGTCTCTAGTGCATATGTCCAGTCAAAGCCTACCTTCGCGGCCTTCGCAGACAGCTTTTGTGTGCGCATCAAAGCAGGTAAACCCTGACCGCATCCGTGAAGATGGGACTTTGTGTCGTCTAGCTTTTTCTCAACACGCTTTATGGCATCCCATTGGTTGAGAACACCATCCGTGTCGCTTACCTCGGACAAGGCAAAAACATGAGGGTGGCGACGGATGAGTTTTTCTGACAGCTCTGCTGCCACCTCATTGAGGTCAAAAACCCCGCGTTCTGCTGCCATCTGGGCATGAAAAATCACTTGCAAAAGCACATCGCCCAGCTCCTCACGCATGTGCTCATCATCGCCAGAGCGAATGGCATCCGCGCACTCATAAGCCTCCTCCAAGAGATTGGATACTATACTCTCATGCGTCTGCTCCGCATCCCATGGGCATCCCCCCGGTTCGCGCAGGCGGCGCATCACAGCAATAGCACGCTCCATCTGTCGGGCGGGCTCTGTGCAGCTGATTATGGTCGCGTCATCCATCATTTTCTCTGATCGCGTCGGGCGTTAACGGCCTTGCCACTGAGAATATCATCAATGTGCTCAACCAGTTCCCAAGAAACACGGCGGCGGCGGTATTTATTCCACAGCATGGTGCGCAGATCCTGCCAGATATCGGTAGAAAACTCCGCTGGGACAAACTCCACATCATCGCGTTGAGCGCGTCCCAGCTTGGGAGCAACTTCCAGCTGCCACCAACCACCGAAGTAGGTAGCGCGGTAGGTCACCTTCTGCCCGTCCTCATCTCTAGATTGCCAAGAAAAAGAATCCATTAGCGTGATTGGGGTTTGCTTTCGCGGTTAATCTTATTGACATCCACCTCCATCGTGGGGCGTGTCAGTCTGTCGCTCTTATGCTGCGATGTACTCAGAGAAACCACAATGGGTTTAGAGCGATTACCATCGGCATCGTACTTGTAAATCACACGCTGGACTAGCTTTTTGCCAGGGTTGGTGAACATGCGTTCCTCAATCAGGCGGGCATTTCTATCATAACCGTAGGCCACCTTGTACACGACGAGGTGTTTGTTGTTATAGATATTGCAGCCGACAAGCTGACCGTACTTCCCCTCTATATACTCATGAATGACCGCAAGGCGACCATCTGTCGTGTAGGTCACCGACAGCATACCGGATCCACCGCGTTGACGTTTATAAATAGAGCGAGAGCCATCGGGATGGTGCGTAACACGCACCACATCGCCCTCCTCGGAGGAGGTGTTGGGGCTCTGAGCCAGAGTGACAAGCGGGGCAAAAAGCCCCATCAGGGAGGCTAGAAGGAAAAGCTTCATGAGCATACTCTAGCAGAAAGCAGCCCCCCTTGCAAGCGAAAGTGTGCGAGCTATGCCCGCGTGTTGCATCACTTTACCTCAGCTCTCACCTTTTTGCTTGCTTTCTCCGCTTGATTCTGCTAATGATAGTGGACATAGCGCGATACAACGCAATACTAATATGAATATTAAAGCTCAATTCACCCCTGTGTTGGATACAGCCTTCGTCGCTCCAGTTCTTTGGAACAAGGCTTATTGTCAACAAGTAGAAGCAGATGAGAACTCCTCTCCTCTTCACATTGCTCTTTCCCGCCTTGATGGGACGAGCTTCCGCTGGTCAACCCGCATTTTACCCCATGAGGGAGAGAACATCGCTCTGAACAATCTCTATGTAGAGCGTACTGTGAAGTTCCTCCTCTGGATGAAGGGCGGTTGCACTATCTCTGTCTGTGGCTGTGATGCCATTGCTGACATGTTGGCTGCCACATACTGCGAAGGCGGTGCTCGCCACTTTGACTGGGACTTCATCGGCAAGCAGATTTATGACCTCCCCATCGAGGTGAAAAAGGTCTCCTGCCCCTGCGCCCTTCCTGATGAGAACTCTGCTTCCATGCCTCTGGGTCGCAATCTGGATGGCTACCGCATCGGCTTTGACCTCGGTGGCTCTGACCGCAAGTGCGCGGCTGTTGTCAACGGCGAGGTGGTCTTCTCCGAAGAAGTGGTCTGGGACCCCTACCACCAAAAAGACCCCAACTACCAGTTGGAAGGCGTTGATGATTCCTTGGAGCGCGCGGCAAAGCACCTCCCCCAAGTGGACGCAATTGGTGGCTCTGCCGCTGGTGTCTACGTGAACAGTGAACCCCGCGTTGGCTCTCTTTTCCGCGGTATTGCTCCTGACGACTTTGTCAATGTCATCCGCCCCATGTTCAAGACCCTCCAAGCCCGCTGGACAGAGCGCATGGGCAAGGAAGTTCCCTTTGAAGTTGTTAATGACGGTGAAGTCACCGCCCTAGCAGGTGCTATGGGTATGGAGGATGATGCTGTTCTCGGCATCGCCATGGGTACTTCTCTGGCGTCTGGCTATGTGGACAATGATGGTCACATCATGCCCTGGCTTAATGAGCTGGCCTTCGTCCCCGTTGACTACCAAGAAGACGGTGGTGTATGCGAATGGTCTGGCGACAAGGGCGTTGGTGCGCTCTACTTCTCCCAGCAGGCAGTTGCCCGCCTCGCTCCCCGCGCAGGCTTCGAGTTTGGCGACATGCCCTTCCCAGAGCAACTCAAGAAGGTGCAGGCTGCCATGGAAGCAAATGACGAGCGTGCTCGCAAGATTTACGAAACAATTGGTGTGCAGTTCGGTTACACAATTGCTTACTTCGCAGAGTTCTATGCCGTGCGCAATCTCCTCTTCCTCGGCCGCGTAGCAACGGGTGAGGGCGGTCAAATCATCATTGACAAGGCCAACGAGGTTCTCGCAGCAGAATTCCCCGAAATCAAAATCAACCTCTGCGTTCCTGACGAAAAGACAAAGCGTCACGGTCAGGCCGTAGCCGCTGCCTCTCTGCCCAAGATTGGCTAATCGCAACATCGTGGGAAGGCTTTTTTCATCCATGCAAAAAGCCTTCCTGCGATGAGCTTTTCACCCCAAATATCATTATGAAAATCATCGTCCTTTCCGCGCTTTCCCTTGTTTGCGTCAGCTGCAATTACTTGCACATCCCTAATGCAGCGGCTGATAACTATCAGTATCGTGAATCAAAGAAGCCCGAACCCCATATTGAGGGCATGCAAAAACTACAAGAGCACTAAAGCATGCGCTCCCCGCTCCTCCGTCGCCTCGGTACATTGATTTTGCCCCTTTCGCTGCTACTTGCAAGTTGCAGCTCGTCCCATCCATCTCAGTTCACCCAAAAAGAGGCCCTGCAATTGGGACATCGTATTTGGAAGAATGAGTGCGCGGGCACGGTGTCAGGTCTGGTCTCGTGGAATGATGGAGAGAGTTTTCCTTCCCTCGGCATAGGGCATTTCATCTGGTTTCCGCGCGGGGTAAAGCCTCCCTTTAATCAGAGCTGGCCTAGCTTTGTGAGCTTTTGCGAAAAGGTAGGCAAGGACGTGCCAGATTTTTTCAAGGGCCCTGCCCCTTGGCCTAATAAGCGCGCCTTCCTCGCGGATAAGAGCGGCTTGGCAGACAAGATGCGCCACTGGCTGGCCAACAATCTCACCCTGCAAAGCGGCTACCTCATTGTGCGCTCTCGCCGCTCCCTGCCTGCCATGATGCAGGCGAGCCAAAATCCTCAAAAAATCAAGAAGCACTTTGAAGCACTGGCTGCAACAGCTCAGGGCAATTACTGCCTCATTGACTATGTGAACTTCAAGGGCGAAGGACTCAAGCCCAGCGAGGGCTATCAGGGGCAAGGTTGGGGGCTGCTCCAGGTGCTGGAAGAGATGCGCGGCAATCCGCAGGGACGCGATGCCACGCGAGAGTTTGCGCGTGCCGCAGCCGTCGTTCTGCAACGCCGCATTGCCCTTTCCCCACCCTCCCGTGGCGAAAGACGCTGGCTGGAGGGCTGGATGAACCGCTGCAAAACATACCGCTAAAGCCATGAGTACCCCATTGCCCTTTCTAGGCGGGGGACAGTTTCCCCTCTATCTCGCCCCGATGGCTGGGGTGACAGATCCCATTTTTCGCAGCCTCGCAAAGGAACTGGGCGCGGATGTTCTCATGACGGAGTTTGTCTCCGCGGAGGGCGTGTTGCAGGCATGGCACCGCAACCGCCGCTATGTGGAGTTTTCTGATGACCACCGTCCGCTGGGCGTGCAGATATTTGGCAGCGTACCCGAGAACATGGCCGCTGCTGCCCGCATCATCTATGATGCCATGCGCCCCGACTTCATCGACATCAACGCGGGTTGCCCCGTCCCCAAGGTAGTGGGCAAGAATGGCGGCTCTTCCCTGCTCAAAGACCTCCCCCTGCTGCACCGCATCAGTGAACATGTTGTCAAGGAATTGGAGAAGGACTGCCCCGTCACTGTCAAGATACGCACAGGCTGGGATGCTAATAGCATCAATGCCCTAGAATGCGTCAAGGGACTGCGCGACGCGGGTGTAGCTGCCGTCAGCATACACGGTCGCACACGCTCCCAGCAATACGGTGGCTTTGCCGACTGGGACATCATACACGAAGTTGCCCAAGAGCTCGCCCCCTACCCCATCATAGGCAATGGCGACATAGACAGCCCCCAGCGCGTCAAAGAAATCCATGAAATAGGACTTGTCGCAGGTGTGATGATAGGCAGGGCAGCCATGAAATCACCTTGGATATTCACCAGCGCAAAGCAGTACCTACGCACAGGCATCATCCCCGAGCCGCCCAGCGACCAGCAAAGACTGCGCTTTATGCTGCGCCACACACGCCTCGCCTGTGACAGCGGTCACTATGGGGAAGAAATCTACTGCATGCGCGCCATGCGCTCCCGCCTCCTCTGCTACGCCAAAGGCATAGCTGGCACAAAAAGCCTGCGCCCCTCCCTAGCCCGTGTCAAAAGCTACACAGAGCTAGAAGAACTCCTCACCCCACACCTCAATTCAGAACCATCATGACCATCCCCCAATGCCTGCGCCAAGCAATAGGCACGCTAGCCCTGCTTGCCCTCACCGCCTGTGGCCCCAGCCTAGAAGAACGCGCCCAAGAAGCCAAAAGTCCCGAGCTCATGATAGAAGTGGGCATCGACATGCTAGAAAGCGTTGATGATCAAGCAAGCCTCGATCGCGCCAAGGGCATCTTGACAACCCTTTACAGTAACTACAAAAGCCTCAGCCGCGAAGAGCAAGAGCAAATCCTGCGCATGTACTTCCGTCAGCACCAGAGCATCAACAAGGAAATCCTGCGCATCGAGGATCTGGATCTGGAAAGAGGAGAATTCGACCCCCCTGTCATTGGCAACCACATCAAGCACGCTATACGTTTGGCCAAGGACATCAAACGCGGCATGAAACTCAACTAATGAAAGCCCTCCGCCCCCTCCTGTTGAGCAACCTTTTGTTGGGTGGACTCCTCCTCTCCGCGTGCAGCAGCGAGGCAGAAAAAGCCCTAGAAAAAGTCAGACAAAGCCCCAATCCAGAAAACTGCCTTGTCGCTATACTCAGCGTCTACAGGGGTGTGGAATCGGAGGCAGACAGCCAACTTGCCCAAGAGCAACTTCAGGAGATACGGCAGATTGTAGAGAGCTTCACCGCCTTGGAGATGGGACAATGGCTCATCCTCATGGAGGAGCAAGCCGAGGAAATAGAAAAAGCCCAGAAAGCCATCAGTGAGGCTGACTGGACAGTCCCCCAACTCTACACAGAGAAAAATTAATCATAGACATCATGAAGGCACAGCTTCACCTCGTCAGCAACGGCATGACCAGCCTCTTCCAAAGGCATGGCAGCGCAGACATCATCTCACTACAATTTTGGGTACAAACAGGCTCCATACACGAAGCCCCCCACCTCGGCTCTGGGCTATCCCACCTGCTGGAGCACATGGTCTTCAAGGGCACGCGTCACTATGATGCCCAAGAGCTAGCCCAGCGCGTCTCCGCCCACGGTGGTGTATGGAACGCCTACACTAGCAATGACCGCACCGTCTACCACATAGAAGGTCCAACAGAGCTATGGCGCGTCTATCTGGAAATACTGCATGAGTTGGTCTTCTTCCCCAGCTTCCCCCGCGATGAATGGGAAAAAGAACGCGATGTCATACG
Organism: uncultured Akkermansia sp.; assembly: GCA_964604535.1. Taxonomy (GTDB): domain Bacteria; phylum Verrucomicrobiota; class Verrucomicrobiia; order Verrucomicrobiales; family Akkermansiaceae; genus Akkermansia. The sequence goes on along the minus strand of CAZRZE010000004.1, from coordinate 8,633 downwards.
CCGAGAAATGGCCATGTACGACGACGACCCACAAGATGTCGCCTACAGGCTGCTCATGGACACCATCTACTTGGCCAACCCGCGCCGCTACCCAGTCATAGGGCACAGAGCACGCTTTGACGCGCTGAGCTACGAAGACATGTGTCAGTATCATCGCGATCGCTATGTCCCCTCGCGTGTCACCGTCGTCTGTAGCTTTGGAGGAGGAGCACCCCTCAGCTACGAGGACTTTATCACAGAGCTGGAACAACGCGCAGCAGAAGTCCCCGCCCGCGCCTCCTACGACATGCCTCAACTAGTCGAACAGATGCAATGGGGCGCGCGTCAGAGGCGTAGCGAGTTTGCCCAGCCGACCAGTAACCTCATGCTAGGCTGGCGCATCCCAGCAGCCAACCACCCCGACATGCCTGCGCTCTCCCTGCTCTCTCATATCTTGGGCACAGGACGTGCGGCCTGTCTGCATGGACACTTTCATGATGAACTAGGCTTGGCACATGACGTGAGCAGTAGCATGATACCAGCCAGAGAAGGAGAAGGCTTCTTCCTCATCGACGCTGATTGCGAACGCGAAAAACGCGATGAACTACGCGATGCCATACTCCTTTACATTGCAGAACTCGTCCAGCAGCGAGAGCTACTGGACATGGGACTCACACGCGCCCTCAACCAGATGCGCGCCCAGAGACTGCGCGGACTCGCCAGCGTCCAAGGACGCGCCAACGCACTGGCCATGAGCTGGCACCTCACACGCAATATCCAAAGCATGGAAGAATGGGAGCAAGCCCTACGCCTCGTCCGCACAGACGACCTCCTACGCGTCATGGACAGCTACTTCCTCCCCCACAAATTCTGCGAAGTCAGCATAGATCCCTTGGGAAGCAATGAAGAGCAAGACGACCAAAGCAACACCCAACTCGACCAACCCCTTGTTGAGGGGCAGCTCCCCAATGGACTGCGCCTCGTCATGCGACAGGACAGCAGCATACCCCTCATCCACCTCAGCCTCGCCCTAGCCGCGGGCTGCCCAAGCGAAAGCCAGCAACTAGCAGGCATCAACAGCCTGCTATCAGAATGCCTCCTCAAAGGCACCCACACCCGCAGCGCACGCGACATAGCCGAAAGCCTAGAAAACCGAGGTGCTAGCATCAGCAGCGAAGCAGGCAACAACACCCTACTCATCCACGCCAACTGCCTCAAAGAAGACCTAGCCCTCCTCCTCTCCGTCCTAGCCGACATCCTACTGCATCCCCTGCTTGATGACAACGCCATCGAGACAGAAAAGCAAGCCATGATAGCCACCATCCTAGACGCAGAGCAAGACCCCCTTAGCCTCGCCCTGCGCCGCATGCGCCCCCTCTTCTTTGGCGAAAGCGGCTACGGAGTCAACCCAGATGGCACAGTAGAAAGTATCAGCGCCCTCAACAAACAGCAACTGCAACAGCAGCATGCACGCATCTGCTGTGCAAGCAACGCCGTACTCAGCCTAGTAGGAGACTTTGATACAGAAGAAATCTCCTCTCTCATCAACAAGGAACTAGGCACACTACCAACGGGACAGCCCCTCAGCATCGTGCCCAGTGCCCCCCTCCAATCAGGAGAAGAACGACTACAACTCGACAAACAGCAATGCGTCATCGCACTAGCCCTACCTGGTGTCGCAGTCAACTCCGAAAACATCTTGGCGCACAGCATCATCTTGGAATGGTGCCGTGATATGGCAGGCCCCCTTTTCACAGAAATACGAGAAGAACGCGGGCTAGCCTACTACGTCGCTGCTGCTGCTATGAGCGGGCTGGACACCGGCTGCTTTTACATCTACATGGGCACCTCGCCCGAGCAGGAAAAAGAAGCACGCGAAGCCTTAGAGCAAATACTAGCGGACATGGCAGAGCAGGGAATGGACGAGGAAGACTACACAGACACCCTATCCACCATCATGTTGGGGCATCGATCCAGCATGCAATCCATGAGTCGTGTGTGCAAGAACATTGCCATAGACAGCCTCTTGGGACTACCTAGTGACAGCTGCATCACCCTAGCGCAGCGCATCAGACAGGTCAGCCTAGAGCAGGTGAACCAATGCCTAAGAGAACTGATGCAACCGCAGCAAGTGAGAGCATGGGTCACCGTAGGAACAGAGGCGTAGAGCTGCGCGTAGCGGAGCTACGCGCAGGATGACTTACTTATTCTTGTCAAAACGTGTGCTGAGTATCAGCACCTCAAATGGCTCAAGTGTGATGGTCACCTTGCCCTGCGCTGGGATGTCTAGCTTTTGCACGCGCTGATCGCCAAAGGGTGATTTTAGCTCGATGTCTGCTGCTGTGATGGGCTCAAAGATATCAACACTCAACTCGATACTCTGAGGCTTATCATCTGGATTGCGCAGGGCGAGCGTTGCTCCCCTGTCCTCGCGCCATGATGCGTAGCCATAGACTTTACCAGCCTCGGGGTTGCCACCCACCCAGTGGGTATCAGCTGTAACGTCTTCATAGGCATCTGCCCAGCGTATAGCCTCCGCGATGTCGTCCCATGCCTTGTCGTTCATCATACCCGGTGTGAGGTAGAGTTCCTGCAGGTTGGCACCAGCTCCCATGAGCATGCGTATGTCCTTTTTCAGGTCGTTGTCCACGGGGAAGTCGTAGCTGTCGCGAGTGGGGTCGCTGACGAGTTGCTTGTTAGCTGCGCCTCCGCTTGCCTTTTGCTCCTTGTGGTTTTCGTTCCACACGCCCTTAGCGTCTTTTTCTGAGGCGACGGGGGCGTTCTTCACGTAGCTGCGCTTGTCGCTACAGCGTGGGGCTTGAAAGTGCAGACCCAGTACGATGCCATGGTGCATGACAGAGCTGAGGGGGTAGAGTGGGTTGTGACGTGCAAAGCTGTTATAGCACGCAGCATCGCGGAAGTTGATGTACTGTTCGCGATTGCTGCCCTTACCAATCCAGAATACGTCGGCTGTGCCTGTGCGCCATATGCTGTCAATGTGGTTCAACCAGAATGGGCTAGGCCATGTTCCTACGGTGGTATTAAGGAAGACCTTGGGGTTGACGCCGCGAAGCTCGTTGGCTATGTTGAGCAGCCCCATGAAGTGGGGGGAGACGCCCTCACCAGCTCTGTCCCACTTAAAGTAGTTCACGCCATCTTCTGTCATGAGCTTCTTGTGCAGGTCTAAGAACCAGTTGTAATAACCTGGGTAGGCGAGGCTGAGTTGCTTTGCGTCCTGTGGTATTTGATTGTGCTTCTTGGCGTAGTTAGCGCGCTCTTTGTCACCGTAGTAGCCACCTAGTGGGGAGACCCAGATGCCGAAGTTGGACTGTATGCCCTTGATGGCCTTGCTGAGATTGGAAAAGCCCTGTGGGAACTTTGCCTTGTCGGGATGCCATGGGATGTCGTTGCAGTTATCCCAACCATCATCCAGAACGAAGGAGTCAAGCACGATGCCACGCTTCTTGGTGAGCTCTTCGCCATAGTCCTTTACGGTTGCAAGCATGTTGGCCTCATTGGGGTTGAGTCCGTGGTCGTACCAGCCATTGTATTGCAAGAAGAGGCTGTAGGGCTGGGCACGCTCATTTTCCAGATAGGAGAGGAAGCCACGACGCAGTTGCCCCTTGGGGTACACGCCTTGGACGGTTGAAAAGCTGTAGCTCTGCCCCTTGGCCATGGGCAATTGGCAGTCAAAGCCTATGCTGGCGCCCTGCTCATTAAGCTTTGCCAAGCCAACGGGGTTTTCTATGCCAAAGAAGAGGCGACTGCCTTCATGCACGAGGGGAGAGCCCACGGCCTTCCCCTTTACCTCGAAGCCTGTGCCTTCTAGGTTGATGAGGTCAATATGCTTGATATCAATTGCCTTTGTCGCGTAGATGTCAAATGTTTGCTTCACGTAGCTAGCACCATCACGCAGCTCGGCACGCCACTTGATGCTAATACCTGCTTCTTCATTGGTGAAGGTGGCGTGGATGCCACGCGCGGGTTGTTTTTCGCTGTTGCGTACGGCATTGGGTCTAGCACCACCGTGAGAGATAATCACATTACTGGTGGCAAAGCTGGTTGAGGGGAACACGCCCTCTGCTGTGGTGATGGAAAAGGCGGTTTCCTTGCTGCTGATTGCTGGCGTTCCTTCTTGCTGGAAGCTGAAGGATGAAAGTGAGTTAAGCTTGCTTGTCCACTTAAGTATGTTATTGGAAAGCACATAGTCTGCGCCATCGACAACCTGAAGTTGTGCTTCCTGTGGCTTCACTTGGGATGGATAGGGTACGGTATTCTCCGCATTCACAGCGGAACACAGCATAACTGCTAGTGATGGTATAATCTTCATGTATCAATGTTGGAGTTATATAATAACGAGCTCCATTTGAGCTGAATCATAGTATAGCATACTGATCTGAGAAAGCAAGCTAAGATTTAATATACTCTGTGTCGCAGATTATACTTGCTGCTTGAAAGCCTACTATGATAGTATGCAAAACACATTATGAAACCTTCCTTCATCCCCCCTTCCCTTTGGCGCAGCGTACTAGCCATGACACTTCTAGGACTCGCTCCCATGCCTGCTTTGGCACAGGCACCTGCGCCTAGCAGCAAAAGCGAGGCGACCCCTGCGCTCAAAACAAATGATCCTGAATTTAAGTGGCCGATACGCTTTACAGTGAGTAATGCGTCTCACCTAGAAGAAGTCCCCGAGGCAGATGATAATGAAGAAGGTTTTGTCTATGAGACGGAGAATTTCCACTTTGTCTCACCTATCGCCTTGAACAAGAAGGCAAGGGAACGTCTGGCGCGTATTTTTGAATGCTCCCTAGCGGCTAATATGGCCTTGTCAGATCTTCTCCCCATCAGACGCATGCACTTACGCGCTCAACAGGATGAAAAGGAAAAACCTGATCGTATGGCAGCAAAGAAGGAAGACAAGGAGTTCAAAACCAAGAAGAAAAAGCTAGGTGGTCAAATCTATCTCACCTACAAAGACTACATCCAAGCTGGGGGACGCGAGGGCTCAAATGGACTTTATGTACACAAGGCCTTCCATTTTAGAGATGAAGCAGGGCTCATTGATGACAGGGTGCTCATACCCATTGAAGCATTGGGCATCAACAAGGATGGCACCTTGATGAAAAAGGAAATTGAGACTCAGGTTCTAGTGCATGAAATCACCCATCAATGTTTTGTATTAAACAATCTACCCATATGGGTGAACGAAGGCCTAGCAGACTATGTTGGCGGCATCTCTACCAAGGGTAGCAATCTGAATTTTTCCACCTGCCCCAAGGACATCGCTGCAAGATCAATGCATTTGCCCCTGTCAAAATGCCCCTTCACCTTGGAGGAGCTCTTTGGCATGAGTCAGGCAGAGTTTTACAAGTACATGGGGACAGATATCTACTTGTACAATGTATCAGCTGGCATTATCAGCTATTTTATGGACATGAACGGCAAATCTGGCCGTGCAAGGCTCTGTGCCTATCTGGACGCTCTTATAGAAGGCACGCCCCCCAAGGAGGCGGCAGAGTTGCTCTTGGACAAGAAGAAGAAGCAGACTTTTGAGCAACTGGAGGCTGATATAGAAAAGAAGCTCAAAAAAATCAAAGTAGCTGTCGAGTTCGACGCGGCGTAACTTTTTCTATTACGCAATAAAAAAGCCCCCTGCATGTTTCAAGCAGGGGGCTTTGCTATTTAATGATATTTTGTCACCTTAGGCTTTTTGCTCGGGCGTATCATCGTGCATTGGCACGACTTCCCATTCTTCGGTCTGAGCCTTGGGGGCTTCGACTGTTTCTAATGTTGGCTCGCCTTCGCTCATTTGCTTGTCGTTGGCAGCACTCACCATGAGCTCTCTTCCCATGAAGGGATGACCATGCAGTACTTCTGTTGCCTTGATGGCATCATTGAGGTATCGCATTTCTACAAAGGCATAGCCCTTGCTGCGGTAGGTGCGTGGGTTGTAGATAATTTCTACGGTGGCCACAGAACCAAATCCCTTGAACAGGTCTTCAATCTCTGACTCCGTCGCCTCATAAGAGAGGTTGCCGACGTAGAGACGTGCATTTTTGGTGGGAGGCTTGGAGTTGGGGCGACGACGGCCTTCTCCACCCTGCTGTTGGTTGCGTTGGTTGCGTGGGTTGCGTTGCTTTTTGGGACGATCCGCCTTGGGCTTATCTGCGTAGGATTTATTAGATTTAGGGGATTTATTGACTTTCTTAGATTTGTCATTTTCGTCCTTTTTCTTTCCTATACCAAAGAAGCCAAGTACGCGGCTTACTAATGAGGGCTTTTTCTCTGCGCTCTTTTCGGGGCGCGGCATGCGCTGGTAACGATTTTTACCGTAATTACGGTTTTTGCGACGACGGGCTCCTTGTCCTTGGCGCCCGTGTGTTTGATGTTCTGACATAACGTTCTTATTAATAATAATTTCGTGCGAATGAACCTGATGCACGATACAGGAGGCGCGGCACTGTGAATTCACTCCACACAGTGCGCCTGCAAAGATGATACTCACTTTGAGGCACTTAGCAAGCCTAAAGTTACAGTAAGGAAAATCACCTTGACTATTCGCACCCAAATCTCTAGTATTATAGCAATCATGCGTTGGGAAAGTATTCAGCAATTAAAGAAGGAGGCAGAGGGAAAAATCCTCAGCGGTAGTGTTTTCTGCCAAATGACTCAAAAATCCGAAAAACTCACCAAGACGGGCAAACCCTATCTTGAGCTCCAGTTTGCTGATGCTCAATCCAACATGACTATCAAGATCTGGGATAATGCGCCTTGGTATGATGCCTGCATGCAGTATGAGCTGCCCGCCTTTCTAGAGCTGCAAGGCAGCTGGCAGATGGGTAATTACGGGATGGAGGCTAGCGAGCTTTCGCTGAGGGCTCTCAATGAGACGGAGAGGGAACAATTGCTCTCTGGCAATCCCAGTGCGATGGAAAAACAACAGACGGACTGGGATTATATACTGCAAAATATTGATGCCATGCACGACCCGCGCCTGCGTTTTCTCTGCCGCGCTCTGGTGGATAGTTTTGGAGAGCGTTTTCGCCGCGCGGCTGCGGCGCGACACTTTCACCACGCGCGTCGCGGTGGCTTGGTAGAACATGTCGCGGGTATGATGAGAGCGGCCTCTGCGCTCTGCTCTGTCTATCCGCATATCAATCAGGATCTCGTGCTCTCTGGTGTTCTCTTCCACGACAGCGGCAAAATGTGGGAAAATCAGTACGAGGAGCAGGGTTTTGAAATGCCCTATTCGGAGTTTTCGGAGCTGCTGGGGCATATCCCCATTGGCATGGAAATCATCAACAGGCTCTGGGGCTTTATCATGACTCCAGAGCGCAAGGAGGAGTGGAGCAAGCTGCAACCCCATACCGACCGCGTCCGTCTACACCTCATGCACCTTGTTGCATCACACCATGGGGAGCTCAGCTTTGGCTCGCCAGTTGTTCCCAAAACGCCCGAGGCCATTCTACTGCACTATGTTGACAACCTCGATGCCAAGTTGGAGATGTTCTCTGATGCCTATGAAAACAGCAATCAACTAGCCCCGAGAGTCTACGCAAAGCGTGCCCCACTAGGTGGTAATGAGGTAGCGCCCCTGCCACCGCTCAGTTAGTTTTTTACTCTTTTTTCCCTACCCACCCTTTTTGTCATGTACGTCAATAGAGAATTATCTTGGCTCGCCTTCAACGAGCGTGTGCTCCATCAGGCGACTCGTCCCCAGCTGCCGCTGCTGGAGCGTCTGAAGTTTCTGTCCATCTCCGCAAGCAATCTGGATGAGTTCTTTCAGGTGCGTGTCGGTAGCCTCATGATGATGAAGCGCGCGGGCAATGAAAACCGTGACATCAGCACCCTGACCACCAGTGAGCAATTGAGGCAGGTACGCCACCGAGCGGCAGAAATGATGCGACATCAGGATACCATCCACGCCCAACTCCAAGAGCCCCTGCGTGCAGCGGGATTGCATCGCGCGGAGCTCAGTGAGCTCGACGACGCGCAACGCGACGAGATGGAACAGTACTTTGATGACCTCATCGCCCCCGCCCTCAGCCTATTGGCATTGGAAGGAGAGAACCCCACCATCCTACCCAGCCTCAAACTCATCATCGCCTTTGAGTTGGAGGGACAGGATGACAAAGAAAGCCGCCTCGTGGGTATCATCCTACCTGATAGCCTCCCACGCCTTATACCAGCCCCCACAAAGGCAGGGGCACATCACATACTCTTGGAGCAACTCGTTCTCGAGTTTGGGCATAAACTCATGCCCAAAGAACGCATCTTGGACAAAAGCATCTTCCGACTCACGCGCAACGGCGACATCATCTTGGATGACGAAGAAGGCGACATGGTGCAAGAAATGTCAGAAGTCCTCATCGCCCGCCAATTCTCCCACTGCGTTCGCCTTGAAATCCCGCGCAGCTGTAGCACCCATTTTGCCCAGCGTATCGCCCAACTGGCGGACATCCACCCCCTTGACTGCTACCAGATGGACAGCCCTCTGCGCCTTGCCGACATGATACAGCTCTGCATGCTACCAGGTCATGAAAAACTCCAAGCCCGCACATGGAAAAGCGCCTACCCCGCGGGCGTTGACCCCCACCTGAGCATGTTTGAAAACATCGTCCAAGGCGACATCCTCATCAACAACCCCTTTG
>CAZRZE010000003.1:17892-32350 GCA_964604535.1 uncultured Akkermansia sp. | reverse complement strand
TGGCTGGGAAGCATATACGATCACTGTACCAGTAGAACAGGAGATGGTGAAATGAATTCAGGCATCATAGGTTCTAGCATGCTTGGCTCTGCTGCATTCTTGAGTGACCCTAGCTTGACTACAGGCGGGCTTGTTGTCCTTGGTATCTCTGCCGTTGTTTGGTTCGTAAAGCATCAGCAGTCAGAGATTAAGCGACTGACAGAGCGGCTGGACGATGCCAAGGCTCGCAGCGAAAAAAGAGATATCCAAATGGACAACCTCAAGGAAGAAATATTCAAACTCAAAAATAACATTTGCAATGACAAAGAAAAATAAAATCCGCGCGATTCAACGCGATGTCGGTACAACAGCTGACGGCATCATTGGCGATAAGACCCTTGATGCAATCATGGATAGGCTCGGTATAGAACAAGATTCTTGGAGCATCCCCAGCAAGACAGAAGTGAGATCTAATAAGTCCGTCTACGGAAAGGCTGGCGAAGTGCCGCTCAAGGCAATAGTGCCGCCCTACACGCTGTATTATAGTGGCGCACCAGTAAAGACCATCACAGTTCATGAGTTGATTGCTCCGCTGGTTCTCAAGGCTCTCAATAAGGTTCTTGACGCATACGGAGAGGCGATGATTAAGGAGCTGGGATTAGATATCTACGATGGGTGTTACAATAACCGCAGTGTGAGGGGAGGAAGTGCGACGAGTATGCACGCGTGGGGTATTGCTCTTGATTTTAATGCTGAGCGTAACGGTAACCATATGGGCAAGGATGAGGCATTATTTGCTAAGGCTGAGTACGCTGCATGGTGGGAGGCGTGGGAGTCCGTAGGAGCTCGCAGCTTCGGCAAAGCCAATGGTCGCGATTACATGCACGTGGAATTTGTGACGGTGTAAGGATATGCATAGAAGTGACGCAGTTGTTAGTTTTGACGGCGAGGCATTGCTCTTGATTGGTGACATGATTGAGGGTGATGGCTTGTCTGTCTCTTTGCAATACTCGGCTCAGGTAAGTGCGCTCATTGGCGCGGAGCATGCGATTGTGCGCGATTTTGGCAACACTCAAGGCAGTTTTGAGTTGCCTGTTGTTGAGAACATGGAGACTGTTGAGGCGGCTTATAATAGGCAAGAGTACCTCCTTCAGAGATGGAAGAGGGGCAAGGTTGCAGAATTAAAGGTTGGCAATAATGTTTTCCCCTCCGCTGCGTTGTCTGGGCTTGTGTGTGCAGTTGGTATGTCTGCGCTGCGAAAGCCTGTTGTGCGCATTAATTATAGCTTTATCTGCTGTTATGACTAGTGTTAAAATCACCATTAGTGGGCTGAGCGAGAATATTGAGAGGATTGAGGTTATCAAGGAGGCTTTCGGGAGTAACGGCCGCTTGATGCAGGGGCTTTTAACTGAGGCCACAAGTACTACGGACAGGTGGTACAACGACAAGGCAGATTGGTTTGATAACCCGAGTTCTCCAACACATGGCGCGGGTCGAAAAGATACACAATGGGTGAAAAAACTATCAAAGAATTGGAGTGGGGAGTTTTCCCCCGAGGGGTTCAATGTGGTGTTCTCGTCTCAAGATAAATTTGTAGCTGGTTCTTTTTTGACGCAAATTACAGGCAGGACCATCACAACTAAAAAGTCGGCTCTGACTATCCCCATAAAACCCGAGGCGCATGGTTTGAGTGTGAAGGGTTTTCAGCAGGCTGAGGGGGTAGAGTTATTTCGCCCTAAGGGGAAAAGTTATCTTGCCTACTCCCTTGGCAGGGGGGAAGGTATTAGTGTGGTGTACCTGCTGCGCAAGTCGGTCACTGTCCCTTCCCTTAAGAAGAGGACGGGACGCGAGCCTTTGCCTATAGCCGAGGATTTTGCCACTCCATTACGAAACAAGGGATTATCAATCATCAATAGAATATTAAAATGAAAATAGTATACGCGCCCAAGGGGCGACATGTCATCACGCCTCACATTAACGGAGAGCCTCGCAAGGTGTCTGTGAATGTGGAGGCATCAGCTGTAGAGCGACTGAATGAATCGCTGTCTGGTCTTCGTGCAAGCAAGATTGAGCCATGTGGGTATTTTGACCATGCGGCTGGTAAAAGGAGCTTTGTTGTAGATGCTTTTTCTTGGGATCACGAAAAAGGTATCATGGCAGATGTGGAGTTGACGAAGGCGGGAAAAGAGGCCATTGAAGGAAAGGATTATGGTTACTTCTCCCCTCGCTTTGCTTTGCGTGAAGGTGCAATTTTTGGGCTTGTACCTGACTCTGCGGAGGTGGGTAGCTTTGTCAATGAGCCAGCTTTCCGCGAGATACCAGCTATTCTTGCCGCTTCTCACGGAGTGGAGGACACAGAGACGCTTTACATTAGCGCATCTATTTTAGCCCACGCGCTAGACCTTGAAAAAGGGATAGACGTAGGGGATAATAATCAAAAGGGCGCACCCGCTCCCTCTCAACCCAAAAAAACAATGAAAGAGAAACTGATTAAGTTGCTCGGCCTCGCGGAAGACATCGATGATGATGCACTCATGGAGGCTATTGAGCAACGTCTAGAACAAGGCGAGTCGAAGAAGGATGCAGACAAGAAGCTGCAAACTGATCTCGATGACGCAAAGAAGGAAGCGGAGGAGCTTAAGGCATCTCACGCTACAGCTACCGCCTCTGCTGAGGCGTTGCAAAAGGAAAATACTGCCCTCAAGGCGAAGCTTGCAGAGCAAGGCGACGCAGCGGCTACCGCTTTTGTCGAGGCTGCTTGCGCGGCTGGTAAGATTGCTCCAAAGGATGAGGCAGGGCGTGCCTCATGGGCAACCATGTACAAGGCTGACCCAGCTGCTGCAACGTCCGCAATGGGGGCAGTGTGTGCCAGTCATGCACCGACTCAGCTTAATCGACAGAATGAGCCTATTGATGACAAGGCTAATCTTGCAAAGGAACTACAAAACCAAATGAAGTAAAAAATATGCCAGTTAAAACATTACTAGATATTGCCCTCATGCAGGGCACGGCAGGCGTGAAGTCCATTGTGGACGGCATCGGGGAGCTTTCCCCAGAGATGACACGCATCCCCACCAAGACAATCAAGGGCACAATCATCAAAGCCCCTGTGCGTACCAGTGTGCCTAAGATGCATTTCCGCAATGCCAATGGCGGCACTCCTGTCAGCAAAGCTAAATACGAGCTTGTCAACGTTGAGGCTCTCAATATTTCTGACGTGATCGAGGTAGATGTGCAAGTCGCCAATGAGCATCCAGAGGGTAGCAATATGTGCATGTCTGAGGAAATCATAGCGCATGGCATTGGTGGCATGCAGACTCTAGCCTATCAGAATATCTACGGAACGGATTATGATGCTAAGGGCTACTCTGGTATCTACCAGCAGATGGCGGACTACCAGACCATCAGTGCCGACCCTCAGTATAATGATGCAGCACTCAAGACCAAGGCTACCATGGATAAGGCTGTTGCTGACAATTCTGGCACGTCAGCTATTCTGCTAGCCATAGGTGAGCAGTATTGTTATCAGTTCTGGGGGAATGGCAAGACTCTTAGTTTTAGCCCTGTTCGCCAAGAGATTGTTGCAAAATCCGACAATAGCAAGATGAATGCTTATGTGTCCGCAGCGGATGGCAAGGCGGGGCTTGCTGTTATTAACCCGCGTTCTGTAGCTCGTATCAAGAACATTTCATCCACGAATCCCCTCACCGATGATTTGCTTGCTAAGGCGGTGCGTATGCTTCCCAATGGTGCGAAGTACATTATTATTGTGTCGCGTGCTGCTGCCCAGTCTCTTGAGGAATGGCGCAGCAAGAAGGGTACATACATGGTGAATGGTGGTTTTGGTGGAGAACTCGCGGCTGGTGTTGTGTCCAAGTTCCGCGGTGCTGATATCATTGAGACTGTTTCAATTCTCGATGATGAGACGGCCGAGAATGTCAAGGCTCTAGCAGCCGAGAACGACATCAAGCGCAAGGCTATCGCTGGAGCAATCAAGTAATAGAAAGGAGATTGTTGAATAATGAAACACACACGACTAGACGATGAGTTGATTGTGACAGGCGCAGCGGATGCCGCTAGCGCGGTGATAGACCTTTTGAATAAGGATGCTCTGGACAATATAACGCTGTGGGTAAAAGATGCCTCTGGTACAGGTGGTAGCTTTACCATACAGAAGAGTGATGATGCTGGCACGTGGGAGGATGATGCGACGGTAACTATTGCCGCCGATGATGTCACCGCTCATGCGCTGCGTCCTCCTTATGCCCGCTATGTGCGCCTCAAGACTGGCGCGACTGGTGTCACTCTCGCAGTAGGTAGTTAAATTATGTCACTTGCCACTTTGTCCATTACTGATGTCTATCGCCATCTCAGACCTGAGGAGGTGCTAGCATACCAGCCACCAGAGGGGGAAGACCTTGACGCGGTCACGGCTCGCCTTCTGATGGAGCAATGCGACAAGGTGGCAAGCTATGTGAACGCCACTGGCAACCCTCGCCTTCTGATGGGCACGTCTAGCGTGCCTTCTGAGTGCGTGGGCGCAACGCTGGCACTTGTTCGTTATGCCATGCTTGCGCTGTTGCCCGGTGACGGTTTAGCCTCTACACAAGTAGGCTCTACACGTCGCGCGGAGTACGATGAGGCCTTGCGATTCTTGGACAAGGTGGCAGATGGTACAGTCTCCATTCACTACGAGCCCAAAGAAGGTATTACAGAGTCGGGTTCATCGGTAATCTGGGGTATCAATAATGAAGTAAAAGAATGGGGAGAAATATAAAGATGATTCCTTATCTAAAACTAGTAATGGAGGCGTGCGCGGCAAAAATTATCAATGCTGACATCGTGCCCAAGGAATGCGTCTTTGTTGATTACTCTCCAAATCTTGCTCAGAAGATTATTGCCAGCGTCAGCAAGCTGAACATAGCTGTGCTCATACACAATGCACGAGTGAACAACAATGGCGATGACAGAGACCCCGATCAGTTCACGGCTTCATTTACTGTGGAGGTGGCCGCTAATATAGTTACTTCTAATTATGTGGCTACAGAGGTATCAGAGAGCATCATGCTTGCTCTTCATAAATACATACCGCAGGGTAATCCGTCTATTCCTTACAATGAAATATTAGCAAAAAGCCTACAGACGGTTGGGGAAGGCGTTTGTGAGCTCACTTTTTCTTTCCCATACATAGAAAAACAATAATATGGCAGCAATTACAGTAGAAGAACTTTTACAGCTCAAGGTTGGTTCGGTTATCTCTTACGCGCTGGGCTCTGACTCAGTCAATGCAGAAACTAACCCCAATGCAGAAGGAAGTACCCTTGAATTTAATGCTTTGGCTCGCGTGTCAGAGCTTAATCATGCAACCAATACGGAGAGTGATGAGTTCACCGCGTTTTGGGGTAGCTCTAAGGCCTTTGTCAAAGAGACCAATGAAGCGGTAGATAACGATGTATTCACGGCTACATGTCGCGAATACACGGCATTCATGCAGCAGCTCAAAACACGATCGGGCGCACCTGATGCGAACGGTGAGCGAAAGCTATTCACTTCTGACGAACCAGCAACCAACGTGTGGCTCAAGGTTGATAAATTCCACAATGGAGCTCTCGCGGAAACATGGTACATGTGGGGTAAAATCCGCATCGAGGGGGACATTACGGAGAACAATAAGTATATCCGCCCACAAATCAATTTTGAAGTAGAGCCCAGTGAGCACAACAAGATTGTAGATGCACCTGCGCCTACGCCTTAACATTTTTTGCAGGATAAGATAGTACGTATTCATATGGGAAGTAGCCCCTTCTTTTCGGAGAGGGGGCTACTTTTTTGCTTGACGTGTGATGAGGGGAAAGGTAAATTGATTTCAGCAAGTGCGAGTTTGCATGTTTCGACATGATTCACGATCCTGTTTTTGCAGGGTGCTAGCTCCTTCTGGAGCGTGTGGTAATTTCTCACTGAATGCTAGGGTCGCTCTTTTGAGCGTCGCAAGACTGCCTCCTAGGGCTCTCGTGGGACACTTGCAGCAAATTTTAAAGCGGTGACACGCATTGACGCGTCACCGCTTTTGCTATTTAGAATAGCGATGATACGTTAAAGCATGCCACTTTCCGCGCTTCTTTACACAAACGACATTCATATCATAGACTTTGCCATCCTCTGTAAAGGGATGGGTGAAATGCAGTCTATTTTCACCTCTTACTTTCCTTGTAGACGGACTGCCCTCTCTAATGGTTGTAATAGCATGAGGCAGGTCGGTAATTCTTAGAGATCTGTCCTTGTCGTTTGATCTGAAATGATCTCCTAGAACAGTCCCCACCTCTACGCTAGTGCCTGACTTGGACTTGATATTTTTAGATCTTGGCCATTTGTAGAGGCTCTTCTTTTTCTCTTCCTTCTCGCGCTGCGTCTTGTCTGGATTGTCTGGGCAGTCAATCCATTTTTCAGCCTTGCACAATCCGTGTCTATGACGTGCGGAGTGTGAGCGTGCGTTCTTGCATCTCTTTGTTCGTGGTGCTGCCTTTGCCTCTACTATGTCGCCCTCTCGCATGGAAAGGATGGCTATTAACTCTTGCTCTATACCATTATTGACTATTGCATCATCATTGAAGGTGAGTGTCTGGAGGATTCTTTGCAAGTCATCATCTGTCCATGGCTCTGTTCTGTCGGTGATGAGCTGCTCTAGTCTCTCCACGGCAGGGGATACGAAGGCACGATACGCGTCTACGCTGGCATCGTCTGCCCCCTCGATGAGGTCAACTATCTTCGAGGGGGCGAGAGTTTTGGGGGGCGAAGGGATGCGGTGGCCTCTTCAAAATTCAAGGGAGATTGTGAGGATGCTGGTGTGAAGAGCTCATCACCCTCTGAAGGTATGGGCATGTCGAGGAAATCATGCACAAATTGCTTTGTCATTGGTACTCCAAGCTGGGATAGCTTGGCAATATACTCGACGCGCTCCGATGTTCCTTTTTCCTCTGGGATAGTAAGGGTGGGTAACTGCCCCCCGAAGTCGTGGCCATAGTTCCATCTAGCTATTGATGGGATAAGTTGGGTGTTGATGATCTCCAACACGAAACGAGCAGCAGCATTGACGAAGTCGGTACGGACATCATCATGCACTTTGCCAAGAGCTTGACTGCCTTGCTGTCCTTGGTTGCTGGTAAGGGTTTGACCTAGTATGAGCTCTGCGCATTGGTTATCTGCCATCTTGATGAGCTCGCTTTGTGGTAAGGATGCAGCCCCTGCGCCAGCACCCACGATATTGACCTCTACATCTTCCTCGGTAATGAGGAAGCCAGTGGCGAGAGCTTCGCGCATGAAGGAGTCAACAGAATCGCGACTGTTTGGGTCATGAATTTTGGCATGTTGAAAGGGAATACCGAAAGCGCGGCAATACTGCATGAACCACTTGAGACCAAATGCAGCAGCACCGAACCACCCAATGAGGGAACGAAGTTGCGCGTTGAATATAGGGTGGTCCACCCCATCCTTGAGCATGGCGATGAGGAACTCATCACGCGGGAATGCCTCCCCTCCTGTCTTTATTGACCCGCGCCCAGACATGAGCCCATTAGGGTAGAAGAGCAGCTGATCGGGCTCTCCCGCTGTGGTGCTCCATCCATAATACGAGGGCAAAACAGGGCGGTACGCGATTGGTAGCCATGCTTGCATCTCTTTGTTGTAGGCTCTTTCTATTTGGTATACTGCTAGACCGCGAGCCATGGCGTGAACGATGCTGCTAATGAGGTCTGAGAACGATAGTCGCCATTGTGATTGACCGTCCGTGTCACGCGTCCAGATAGCATCTTCAATGAGGTCAGCGAGTGCTTGAGCCTCGGGGGTGGGGTCTTCTCCACGAGATGCCCAAGGGACAACAGTGAAGTTCAGCGATTGGACAGAATTTGCTTTTTCGCTAAGGCATTTTTTAAGCTTTGGCCATCTGCTGCACATGGTGCGGTAAAGTCGCTCTACGTGTGTCGTGTCACCTGATATAATGGAGTTGCGGAGACTGGTGAGCATCTGGGGGCTTAGGTCGTCCTCTACCCAGTCATTGAATTTTGCCCATGCGTCGGGGCTGTAATCTGTTTTCATGATTGCTGATAGGTTAGAAATATTGTTGTGAATTGGTTGACGTTCTTCTCAAAGGTGTAACGGCATTGCCCTAGAGTGCGCCACTGCCTCCCCGAAAGATAGATATTGTCGAAATACAGGTTAAAGAGCACTGCGCCATTTTCTCCGTATGGTAAATCAGGGGAGTTGTTTATTATTGCTAAGGCTTGCGCGTCAGTGAGTGACGTTATAGCCTCGGTGCTCTTCGATATGCCAGAATCGCAGTAAATAAGACGATGCGGGGCTTGCTCCCAGTAATTGGGGAGTAATTCCGCGCGTTGAGTTGGGGGGCTGTCTCCCGCTACCTCCCAAGGGCACTCGGAGAACATAAAATTGCCACGTTGCGCGTTAGACCACTGCAAACCAGTGTACGCGCTGCCGTCAATACCAATACGAGCGTAGAAGACCAAGAAGCCGCCTACCTGTGTAACTTTGATGTCGCAGCCGAGGAAGTCCGCACCTGGTCCGTTCTGCGAGGGGATAGAAAAGATGCAATCCCACGTTGATTCAACAATCCATTGCCCAAGGTCATCTTTCAGTAACATCTCGCGCGCCCAGATGGGGCAGAGTTTCACGCCAAGGCTGGAGGGTGTACGGCTTCTAATTAGTGCTGTGCCATCAACTGCGCTGTTAATGGGGAGCATGTCGCCATTGAGCTGTTCTATGTAGTAATAAGGGTACATGCCATCAGATGGAGGCGTTAAACCTCCCGCAGCGGACTGAATGCCTAGCCATACGCGTCCCTTGATAATAGCACCAACTAGATACAAGTCATCATCTGTGGGTGTGTCAATTTTGCAAAGCGTCAAGGTGCTAGGTGAAAACTCTGGCACTGCGCCAAAAAGAGGAATTGAGCTGACGAGCTCCCTATTAACTGAGCTTGATTGCTGCGTCACATCGATGTCATTGCGCAAGTCTGCCTGTATTGGCTGCGGCTGGTCTGGTGTCCACGCGCCTAGGGTTGGCGGTGGTGGTGTGTATGGGGTGGGCTCAGTCATTGTTTTTGTATTTGATCCTTAGCTCGTAGGTTCTTGAAGAATAGATAAAAACTTGCTCCACGTACCATGTTTGCCCTTCTCTATATTGCGCCGTTATGTCGGTATCTTCAAGTTCTAAATCGCCTGTCAGGGTGGATACTTTCCCCCCTTTGAAAAATACCTTGTTTTCTCCATCGACTCGTTCGCGAAACACAGTGAAAGGCTGTGCGCTCTCCCTTGCTGGACGGATGGGGATAACTGTTGCTGTAATCTGTGGCTGGATGGTCGTAGGGGTGAAGGCTTCTCTTTCTAGCTTGCCCTCTGCCCCACCAACGAAGAGAATGCGCGGGTTTTGCGAGTCGGTTAGAGACTCTTGTAAAGAGGCCCGTGTCGTGCGGAAGAGGTCTATACGCTCGGGGATGCCTAGGGGATCTTTGCTGCCTGTGGTGACTGTCATGTTATTTGTCGCAAGGTCGAGGCTGATGCTTTGCACGGGGGAGGCAGGGAGAGTGCCTAGGTGCGTGACATTGACGACTGAAAGCTTGCTATTGAGTAGCTCTGTTGGGGAGATGTCGCAGTCTTCAATCGTGATGCTGCCATCATAGACTAGTTGGCGCGTCTCGATGTAGAGTTCTTCTGCGTATGCGATAAGCTGCTCTTTGGTGAGGGGCTCTTCTTCTGGGTTCTCTTCACGCCATTGGCTGTAATCAGGGTCATTTGTCGCGAGGCTGTTATCAATGGGGTAGTAGCTCGCTTTTTGCTTGTTGATTAGAATGACATCTACTTCAATATACGAGACTTGTCTTTCTATGCCATTGACGACTCCACGCGAGGGAAATAGCTCTAGCAGTGCCTCGATGTTGGTTGACTGTGGAGGGATGGCAAATATGGCCATTTTTATGCGTAGTTTTGCCTTGCACCATCGCAGACCCCATACGCATTGCTTGGGGTCTGGGGATGCTGGGAAATCACCTGTTCGGAGCATATAGACTCCTGTGGTGTAACCGCCCTCCGTGGGGAGCATGTAGTTATGGGGAACAACATCATCGATGTCATCGGGTGGGATATCCTGACCACTGGAATCCTTTTTAATGGGGTAGAGAATGCTAGCGGGGATGAGCTCCACGCCTATATCTCCCACCTTGACACAGCTTTGCACTTCCTCAAGTATCTGCAAGCCCTCGATGCTTGTCAGAAATTCGAGCATCGTCTTGTCATCTGCAAGAAATTTATCGAAAACTTTGCCCGCAAGATCGCTGTATTGGTAGCGTGAGGGTGGCAGTCGCGTTGCCTTGAGGTGCATGCGCTGCTTGTTTGCATTGCGCGAGGCATTGGCTATGTCTTGCTTTGTGTTGTAGAGGTCGGATTCGTTGACATGATATATATACGCACCTTCTGTGTCAGCAGTGCCACCTATAGAATGAATGACCCCGCCAGTAAGACAGACGGCAGGGTATTGTAAATCGTGACGCGGGGTTACAGTGATGCTATTGATCTTTTTGCAATAATCAGCCGTGCTAAATACGCCTGTGCTTGCATCCAGTGTGATGGTGTCCAAGTCGCGAGCAAGTGCCCATTCCCAGCTACTACGAGAGTAGTCTACTATTGCACGTACGCTTGGGTGCTGTCGTGCGAGGTGCGACATGATGGAAAAGCAGGAATCTTGCCCGCTTGGGGTGTAATTGATGCCACTGAGCCCTGTTTGTGCATCGAGAGTTAAGCGACATCCTGAATAGCTGTAAGGGACGGCTAAAAGCTCATCTAGCGGGCGCACTCCCAGAAGGGTTTCAGCAGCCTCTGCCTCAGCGTCGTTGACGAGATCTTGCCAGTCGTCCACGATATCGGGCGACTCTGGTAGCGCAACAATAAGTTTTTGCATGTAGCCATGGGGTGGCGTAGTCTTTGGTTCGCTGTATGTGATAAGATTGAGCCAGCCTACTTCATTGAGCACCTCAATGGTCTCTGTTGCGGAGCTTGCGCTTGTTGACAGAGTGACCGAGGACACGCGACCATTGAATATAATCTTTCCTTTCCGCGTGATGGTGAGATCATCGCCATAGCTAAGCGGAGAGTTACCGAAATACTCGCGCGTCAGGGTGCAAGTATCGGCTTCTAGATTGTTGTAAGTGATGCTGCCGCTTGTGATATCCAGCGCGTGCAGGCTCGCGGTGTCTAAAATCATGCCCCATTATCACACGGGAAACAAGGGGGAACAAGCGCGCGTGTGTGGGCTAGTTTCGCCCTTGCTTATTTTTGATTTCAATCATTAAAAGCAACTGGTCAGCCTTGGCACGAAGTAAGACAAAAGAGAAAATATTAAAAAGAATGATGACGCACATCATAAATTCAAAAGAAGATTCTCTTTTTAAATCTTTCCACGCAATCATTACTGCGAGAGCAGAAAGAAATGGCACGACATAACTCAAAATATCAAGCATCAAAGCCGTGATAGCAGCTCTGTTTTTTACAGGAGATGCCTCCACTTCTTCTTTTTCTTGCTGCTTATTAGCCCTTATTTCTAATCTTTTGTTTTTGGCAATAACAAGATGAAGCTTCTTCCACTCTCCACCATCTTCGCTGACTAGTGTTTCATTGCTAATGTGTCCGCTGCTTAAAAGGTTTTTCAGCCTTGAATAATCGCCAGCAAGCTTTACTTGTTCATCCGATGTTAAATAATGATATGTAGACATAGTGATTACATTTTATCATTTATCTTTCAAATGTCAACTACCTGCCAGTTGCCTGTTGCTTGACTGCTCTTTCTGTCTGTGCTAATTGCTGCTTGAGGATACGAAGTTCTGCGCGTTGGCTGTTTGAGGTTCTAGCTTGCTCCTCAGCTATTGCGCGGAGCTGTCGCAGCATTGCTAGTACCTCGGCAGATAGACCAGCTTGCTCCATGAGGGGTAAGAGGTTGTTTAATTGTGATAGCTCTTGCTTGCTGATTCGCCCGTCCTCGGTTATTTTATCAATGTCCTGCCCTAGCTTGTCTTCAAGGGCGGCCCTTGCTGCCGCGTTATCGGATTGCGCAAAGCTGCCGCTCTGCCCCTCGGTCTTAGCTACGCGCTGCGCAAGTTTCTCTGAGTTATAGCCTGAGTATATCGCCTTCCTGCGCTCCAGCTCCGCAGCGTCGGCTTTTTCTTTGGCTGCCTTTGCTTGCTCTTGCTGGTATTTTTCATCTTGCACTTGCACCCTTTTAGCATTCAATTCGCGAGAGCGTTCTACTCTTGTTTCTTCAAGTATTTTTTTGCGCTCTGCTTCAGCTTTTTGGGCTTTGGCTTCATCAAGTTCTTCTTGGGCTTTTGTTTGAGCCTCGAAAGCTTCAACGCCAGTTTTGACGCGGGATGCAATATCTTTTGAAGCTGTATCAATATCAATTGTTCCATCATCTTTGATGTATTGAGATAGGCTTAACCCTGTGCGACTGAGAGCAGCTGACGCAGTAGCGTCATCTGGCGTTGTGTTTTTTGCTAAATCGTTATAATACTTAATTGCCGCGCGATAAGCTTCTTTCAATTCATCGTCATCAAGACCTAAAATTTTATTTTTGTCATAATCTAAAGCCTTGAGTATATCTATAGTTTCCTGTAGTGCATCGCCTTCCAACTCATCGCCAGAGTCGTCTAGCCAATCTTTCGACTGTTCAAGTAACCTTGACGCGGTTTCGGAATCCGTTCTTGCTTTCTTTTGTTCTGCAATTGCTTGATTTACTCTTTGCGCTGCTTCTATAGCGTCTTGGGCGATGATGTCCAAATCCTCTTGACTTCCCACCAATGGAGAGCCACCGCTAGCCTCTGCCGTCGCGCGTGCGTTCTCTTGAGCGGATTTTACTCGGGCATCAGCAGCCTTCAATTCAGCATCACTCACGCGGAGGCTGATTGACTCCAGTTCACGCATGCGCTCTATTTCATTATTTCGCAATGCTACTTCAAGCTGCCTGTCGCTCCAGTCTTCGCGGATTGCTTGCAACTCTAATTCTTCTTTGCGTAGGTCATGCTTGAATTCGATTTCTCTTGCTTCATCTTCTAGCCCGTATTTTTTAAGACGCAACTGCTTTTCGATCTCGCTGGTTTGCTCCTTGTATTCCGCTGTAACCTGCTCGATGACGGAGAGAAACTGCCGTTCCTCGGCTTCTCGGGCTTGAGTGCGCTCTATTTCATCAGCAGCCCGTTTTGCTTCATCAGCAAGCTGCCCAAGCTCTTTTGACTGCTCCGATAGCTCTTTACTCTGTTCTCTGCTTGCCTTGCTGCCAGCGGTGAAAAGGGAAGTTAATTTCTCCCATGCTTTAGATAGCAAATAAGTAGCCCCTTCAATCACTAATAGAATTATCCCAACTGGTCCCAGTGATGCTTTTATAGCTACGCCTAAACCTCGAACGGCTGCGGCTGTACCTGTCATGGCACGGGAGAAAAAGCCCGCCTTAACACCTGCCGCCTGTTGCGCTGTTCCTGCGTCAATGGTGGCGGCTGCAATCTCGGATGTGATGCGATGTAAAATAGAACCGCTCCTTATAATTTCCGCGTTCCTTCGTTGCTCGGCAATGCGGGCGCGCTCGGTTGATTTTGTTTGTCGGTCAATTGCTTTTGTTTGTCGATCTATAGCTTGCTCTGTTTGCGCTATTCGTTTTTCCAGAAAAAGATTACCAGCAGCGTCTTCTTGTTTGTTTGTGCGACTAAGTGCCTCGCGGTATTCCGCAAGAGCTTTGTTTAGGTCTTCTAGGCTTCCAGTCTTGAGCAACTGAGAGTGCGCGAAGTCGTCAGCAGCTATCTGTGTTTCCAGTGAGGCTTTCTTCTCTGCTTCAGCTTGCTTTTGAAGTAGTTCTTCGGTCGCTTGGAGTGCCGTAGATGCTTCACTAGAGGCTTTCTTGGATTCCTCGCTGGTGTCCTTTAGAGCTTGTGTTATTGTTTTTAGGTCGGCTTCCGCGCTTCCCATCTGGAAGTTAATAACTGCGGCTTCTTGCGCTTGTTTTGCGGTGCTTGTGAAGTCGTGAAGAGTGGTCGCTAGCGTTTGCGTCTGCTCTGTTACCTCGGGCGCATTGGTTTTCAGATTGATTGCATGTGCGGTGCTTCCCGATTCACCGAAAGCGGAGGCTCTCGCTACGCCATCGAGTGCTTGCGTAACTTCCTCTATGCTTTTTTTTGCGGCTGTGTTGTCAACGTGAAACTTGATACTTATAGGCTCTGCCATGCCTTAGTTTACCAAGTTTAAAGCATTATATCTACACTGCGCGTGTGGTCTAAAACAACACAGAGGCAAACAGTCTTACAACTCTGGGAGCTGAGAAGAAGCCTCACGCAACTGCTGATCTGTAGGGCGCAGGTAAGCAGCATGAATCTCTTGAGAGTCGTGCCCCACTAGCTGCATAGCTATACCTTGAGACACGCCCGATGCCTGTA
>CAZRZE010000003.1:0-17882 GCA_964604535.1 uncultured Akkermansia sp. | reverse complement strand
CGCAGGGGGAGCGTATAGAATGGAATGTCTTGGTGAGTCTACTCTTGCGATCCCCTTCGGTCGAGCCTTGAACAGTGCCTATACCGTGGCATCGTAGCAATTGGCTAAATTGATAGCTTGCACCATCCCCCATGATGCGCAAAACGGGATGAAGGTAGCCTTCTGGCTTCCCTAGGCTTTCCCATGTAGAGATAGCCCAAGAGTAGAAGCTATTACGCATAGGTAGAACCATCATGCGCCCTGTTTTGCTAGTTACGATACGCACGACACGATGCTCAAAGTCAAATTGATCCCATCGCAGTGACAGAATATCACCTAGACGCTGACCATATGTTTCAAAACTGCACCGAACGGCAGATGACCACTGCGGAGGGAACTTGTCTATAATATAGCGTATTTCGTCAATGGTGAAGGCTTCCTTCTGTAGTTTCTCAGTTGATGAATCTGCGGGCACTCGTACACCTGCGCAGGGATTGCGATCTATAACCTCAGAGTCCAAAGCATCAGCAAAGGCAGCACCGATGAAATACATGTATTTTTTTACAGTCTTTGCCCTCACCCGCTCGCGCTTTGCTGCTATAAAGTTCTTGATGTCCCCGCGCGTGATGTCCTTGATTGGTTGGTCGGCTTTTGTTCCTAGGTGCTCGTAGAACATGCGGAAAGTTGTCAGGCCATTGGTTACTGAACGCGCAGCGAGCCTTGTGGACAGAGTGTTAAAAAAAGCATCACAATAGGAGCGGACAGAAATCATATCCGCTCTTCTCCCCTGCTCTTCTTCTACCTCGCAAGCTATTTGAACAGCGCGTTGGTAGGCTATTTTCTCTGCTTGCTTCTCTGTGATGGATATGCCTTCAAAAAGCCCGCCAGCGTGCGGCACTTTCGTTGAGCGTCGCTTTGCTTTGCCATCCTTCCCCATAAACGTCACCATCCAGAACGGGCTATTCTTAGCCTTGTTTATAGATAAACTGCCATCGTAGAATTGACCTCTCATGTTATTGTAATGCTGTTGTAAAAGTTGTAATCTGATTTGTAAAAAAATTGTAAAGCGATTTGTGTCGGTTACTGGTATAGATTAAACTAAAAACCGACACAAATCAATGATTTATGTCGGTTTTTAGTGTATAATGATAGAGGCTGGAGTGGGATTTGAACCCACGAATGTCGGTTTTGCAAACCGATGCCTTAGGCCACTTGGCTATCCAGCCCTTGTTGTCGTAAGGACGGGAGATTTATACCATTCATTTGATCTGGAGTCAAGAGGAAAATGAAAAAAATCCCATATATATTCCACTTTAGGGAATCTGCAACGCTTGATTTCTGCATCAACGCTTTTGCGAGAACTCCCCTTTAGCGAAATCGCTCATCAGCGAGTAGTGCTTGCAGCTGCTTGTGCGCGTAATGAAGGCGGGAGCGCAGTGTTCCTTCTGATATGTTGAGTATCTGGGCTATCTCTGGATAACTCATACCCTGTATATCACAGAGAACAACCACTTCTCGGTGCGAGGGAGAAAGCGTGTCTATGGCATGAAGAAGTTTTACCTTCAAGTCCTTTATCTGCGCCTGTCGCACAGGATCAGAGTCCAGCCCCGTGTCAGCGAGACGCGCATCCTTTTCCAGCGGGTCACCGCTCTCCGTGTTGTCCAAGCTGTAGCTGTTTTCCTTTTTGCGCTTGCGGAGGAAGTTTCTAGCATGGTTGGCTGCGATGGAATACAGCCAGGTGTAAAAGGCACTCTTCCCCCCAAAGTAGCGCAGAGAATGGAAGGCCTTCAAGAAGGCTTCCTGCGCGACATCGTAAGCATCTGCCTCATTGCCTAGCATCTGGTAGAGCATGGCGTGCAGCTTGCGGCTATGACGGCGTATAAGCTCGTCAAAGGCACGCGTCTGCCCATCCAGCGTCAATTCAACTAGGCTGGCATCGTCAGTTTCACTGTAGTTATTATCTGACATGCGTGATGGTAGATGCGTAAGAGGAGTGGTTTTTTATTAGACAGGGAGGGAGTATGCACGACCGTCGCGACCTTCTATCCAGTTGATGAAGGCGATATTCACGGTGGTGTAGCCACCGGGGGTGGGGTAATCTCCGCTAAAGTACCAGTCACCGCAAGGTCCATCTATGGACTGGTGCAGCCCCTCAAGGCTCTGGTAGATGACCTCTACAGGGCATGGAGAATCGTCTGGGGTGACAAGGAGGGAGATTTCTTCGGAGATTTCTTCGTCTGTGAAGGGGGAGTAAATGCGCTTTACCGGATTGGTGCGTTCTGCTACAGGCAGCAATAGCTGGCTGCGGCAGTCTTCGTAAATGGAGTCGATGTAGTCATACATGCCGCGCTTTTTGAGCAGCGATACAGCCGCTTGGAAGGCGACGAATTTCCCCAACTCACTCATATCGATACCGTAGCAGTCAGGGTAACGGATTTGAGGGGCGGATGACACGATGACAATTTTCTTGGGCTTGGCGCGACCGAGAAGACGCAGCAGTGACTTTTTCAGCGTGGTACCACGCACGATGGAGTCATCTATGGCGACAAGGATTTCATCCTCCTCTATAGCCCCATAGCTGAGGTCGTAGACCTGAGAGACCAGCTGTCCACGGTTAGATTCTTGGGTGATGAAGGTACGCAGCTTGATGTCCTTGTGGACAATCTTTTCTGCACGTGGCCAGCGGCGCATGATGAGTTCTTCGATCAATTCTTCGTTGAGTTCTCCCTTGTTAAAGGCCTCTTTCATAGCATTGGTCACATGGTTGCGGCGGTAGGCTCGCAGTCCTTCTAGTAGACCGTAGTAGGCGACTTCTGAGGTATTGGGTATGTAGGAGATGGCGGCACGTGTCAGCTGTCCATCGAGGCTGTCGATGACGCGCTCTGTCAGGGCGTTGCCCAGGGCTTTGCGCACCTTGTACACGATGGGGTCATTGCCGCGTGAGAAGTAGATGGACTCAAAGGAACAGGGCGTTGGCTCTAGGGCTTCGGTGTACTCTTGTATGGTCACCTTGCCGTCGCGCTTTACGCTAATCATATGAGCTGGGGGCAGCTCATTGACATCTTCACTTTCTACCTCCATGACACTCATGAGGGGGACGCGCTCACTGGCGATGGCTATGTACTCATCGTTCATGATGTAGTGGCAGGGTCGTATGCCATGCGGGTCACGCAGGCAGAAAAAGTCACCATTACCAATAGCACCCATGATGCAGAAACCACCATCCCATGCCTGAGATGCCTTGCCCACGATGTCGTAGATGTCCAAGCGCTGAGAAATCTGGTGAGGAATGTCCTTGCCAGATATTTCAGAACGCAGTTCACGGTAGATGTCTGTATGCGCCTCGTCGAGGTAGTAGCCTATCTCTTCTAGTACAGTCTGGGTATCTGTACCAAACACAGGATGCTGACCACGCGCAATGAGTCGCTGGTTGAGTTCCCCAGTGTTGGTCATGTTAAAGTTACCCAATACCATCAGGGTACGTGTTGACCAGTTGGTGCGTCGCACATAGGGATGGCAGCTGCCCTCGTCAAAGAGTCCGCTGGTACCATAGCGCAGATGCCCCATGAGGATTTCCCCACCGAAGTTGAAGTGGGATTTAAAGCTGTCTGCATCCTCTGGCAAGACCTCACCGCGCTCGCGCATGTGACGCAGGTTGCGCTGCTGACCGCCAAAGATATTGGCTAGCGCGCTGGGCGTTGCATCGCGTTGACGAAAGAGGTAGGGCTGCCCTATGGGCATGTTGAGCTTGATACAGCCTACGCCAGCACCATCTTGACCACGGTTGTGCTGCTTTTCCATAAGGAGGAAAAGCTTGTTGAAGGCCCAGTCAGCGGAACCGTATTTCTCGATGAAATAGGATAATGGCTTGAGGAGACGTATCGCGGCAACACCGCATTCATGAGTGAGAGGATCAGACATGCTAAGTGACTTTGGGTATGTTGAAAAGGGAGGAGTGTATTTTTATTCTGCCACGCTGACAGTAATGCCGCTGCCTGCACGGAGAGTGCCCATGACAACGCCACCAGGTCCTGCCTTGAGGGCTTGCTCTACTTGGTCAGGTTTGACAATACTTACCCAGCCTATACCCATGTTGAAGGTATGGAAGCGGTCTTCTGCGTCCACGTGTTGCAGGACTTTTTGTGCAGGGACATTGTTCCAGTAAGGGATGGTGAGATCCGCACCCTTGTCGCCGAGGAAGCGTTCCAGATTCTCTGGCAGACCTCCACCTGTGATATGGGCGTAGGCCTTGGGCACGATGCCCATTTCTCTCATGTCGGTGACAACATCATAGTAAAGACGTGTTGGGGCGAGCAGCTCGCGCAGCTCTTCCTCTGTGAGCACATCGGGGAATTCTTTCATCACGCGGCGTACGAGGCTCCAGCCATTGGCATGGAAGCTGTCGCTGGGGTAGCCGATGAGCACGTCACCCAGCTCCATGGTGCTGGGGTCAATCATTTCAAATTTTTCCACACAGCCTATGCAGAAGCCAGCCATTTCCACCATTTCTTCGGGGACAACACCGGGCATTTCAGCTGTTTCACCACCTGCGAGGATGCACTTGCAGCTTTCAAGATAGTCACACATACCTGCTACAAGGCGGGTGATGCGTGGGCGTTCCTTATCAAGGCTGGATATACCAAGGTAATCCAAGAAAAGCAATGGGTCGCCACCTGTGGTGAGAATGTCATTCACATTCATCGCGACGAGGTCTTTACCTGCCACCTCTAACATATCCATATCAAAGAGAATCTCCGTCTTGGTACCCACACCATCCGTACCTGTTACGATAACGGGCTCTTTGTAGGAGGATAGATCATAGGCTGCGGCAAAGAGACCAAAGGCATTGCACAGTTGGCGTGCCTGTTGGGTGCGCTTTACATGGGCGCTAATATCTTTAACGAAGGACTGCGCCTCAATAGTATCGACGCCGGATTGTTTATACGTGAGTTTACCAGACATAGTAAATAATGCGCCAATGCGCAGGAACATATTAGCTGTTTTTGCGACGCTTTGCAAGTGCTATTTCTACCATCTAGCAAGAGAGATGGCAGCGGGGCAGCTTTAGGGCAGCCTCCAATCCTTACGATATTGCAAATATTCCTTATTGGTCAAAAGGATATAGACAGGTTTCTTCTTGGGGTTGAGGCGATCAATAAAGGCACGCAGCACCTTCTCATCCATGGTAGTGCAACCCAGTGTCGCGCTCTGCCCGCTTCTGCGCCATATGTGGAAGAAGATAGAAGAGCCCGCACCGACGATGGGACGACCTGCTGTTTCTTCCGTGTTGTGACGGATGAGCATCTTGATGCTGTGGGGGTAGTCGTTGAGTCGCATTCTTTCCTTGATTTCCCAAGGAGTGCGTGCTGCATGAGGCAGGCGTATGTAGCGGTTGTAGAGCTTTGGTTGCTTGATGTCGCTGACCCAGAGATCGGCTGCGGTGACACGTACTTCGGGTATGTCTCTATGGTGTCTCACGGGCGTGTCGGTTGTCGTCCAGAGTCCACCTATGCCAAACACACCAGCGGGGGAGCGTCCATCACCCTCTTTTTTGATTCTTGCCTTTTGGGGATTCTGGTGCATACCTAAGCCCCAAACCAAACCATTTTTGCCAATGCGCCCCGCGTAGGGACCCAAGACGCGCACCCACTGCCCCTTGCTATTTTTTTCAACAAGGGAAAGGATAACATGGGAGTCATCCCAGCCCTTGGCCATACCAATAATGGCCTGTTCGCAGTCCGCTGGCACGCGGGCTTCTGCAAGGGAAAAACAAAGGGATAATAGAAAACAAAATGTCAGTCGTATCATAATTAGTCGATCAGTGTGGTGTTAATATCAAGGTCGCTTGCATTCCCCTTGTACTGTGGGGGGCGTTTTTCGGTGAAGGATGTGATGCCTTCTCTGTAGTCCTCAGAATGGTAGACCTGAGAACGCCATGAGTTGATGCGCTCGAAGTCCTCGGCAGAGATTTGAGCCATGCTGCGGCTGAGGAGTCGGAATTGGCGCTTCATCGCACTAATGGAGATGATAGAATTGCGGCGCAGGGGCGCGAGGAGCTTTTGCTCCATGAGTTCCTGCAACTCCTCCTCTGGAGCAATGTAGTTCACCATGCCTACATTGAGGGCTTCTTGGGCAGTCAATGGGCTGGCGGTAAAGAACATCTCGCGTGCCTTGTTCATCCCTAGTTGATTGATAAAATGCATGAGCCCCGAGGCATTGTAGGGAATGCCAATCTTTGCTGGCGTGATGGCAAAGGTTGTTGTCTCCGCAGCCACTATCATATCGCAGGAAAGGGAAAGGTCACAGGCACCACCCCAGACACTACCATTGAGGTAGGCAATGACAGGAATGGGCACATTCTGCACCGCGCGGAGCAGTTTTTCCAGAGGGACGGCGTAGCTCAGCGGATCATGCCCATCAAGCGGCAGCTCCCGTATATCATGCCCAGCTGACCAGACACCATTGCGGCAATGCGCGCGCAGCACAATGCAGACACAATTTTCTCTGTAGTAGCTCCAAATGGCAGCCTCAACCTTTGCGCAAAGTTCCTCACTCAGCGCATTAAGATTGCGAGTATTGTTCAAGGTGATGTAGCCCACCTTGTCAATGATTTCAGTATCAATCATACCTAGTTAGCTTAGCGCATTGTCCAGCAAAGTCAAGATAAATGACTTGACCTACACATTCTGCTTGTATAATGTACTAGCATGAAAGCAATAATCCTTTCCCTCTGTTTTTTTACCTCGCAGTGTCCAGCGCAAGTTGGTCCAGCTAGACCTACGTATCAAGAAAGGCTACAGGAAAAATGCAGCCCAGAGCTTTTGCGCTTCTTGACGCGCGTGGCGGCAGTGCTTCTCAATCCCCATTTTAGCGTGGAGCATAGGACGGAACGCCTCAAGTATGTTCCCACTGATGAGCTTCCCGAGGGGCACCAACAGTACTTTGCTGAGATGCTGCAAATCATAGAAAAGAACCCAGAAAAAGGAAAAGAAGCGGAAGAACTCCTCCTCCCCCTCTCTGTCAAATACCCCAAAGCTGCTGAAGAGATCGGCAATCTGCAATTCATCATGCACAAAGTGATTGAGCAGCATCATCTGCAAGAAAAGCTTTTGGAAAATATGACTCAATTCATGGAAAAAGCTCAAGCCGCGGGCGTCAAATCCATTGACGAGGATAGTGAGTTGATGCGCTCCATGCAACGCGAAGCTGCCCAAATGACAGCTGATGTCATTCGCTCCCGCATAGAACCTGCTGTCTTCTTTGATGACTACTACAAGCGTGCTAAGGTAAAGATAGAAATCAAGCCCAATGAAGCCAATACAAAGGGTGCACGTCCCCTCATCGCCCGCCCTGTGCAAAGCAATGATGCCCGCTGGGTAGAGCTAGAGTGCAGTCCCGAGATTCTCCGCCAGTTACAGCAAAGGCTTCAGTCTGCCACCACTCCCCTCACCCTAGAAGTCGAAGCCATCGAAGTCATGAGAGAGGAAGGTAGCCTCCCAGCCAAAGAGCCCATTTCCAGCACCATACCGCATGAAAAACATCTCCTCCTCGTTGAACGCCTGATAGAATAGACATATATAATTTTTATTGACCTCTTAGAACAATATCTATAGTATACAGCGACACCATGACCATATTAGAAGCAATCATCCTAGGCATTGTAGAGGGTATTACAGAATACCTCCCTGTGAGCTCCACTGGGCATCTCATCATCACGCAGTACCTACTTGGGATGACTAAATCTACGGCTGGTGATGCCTTTAATGTTTGTATACAAGGTGGTGCTATCATTGCTGTAGCGGGTCTTTACTTTTCACGCATCAAGCAGATGTTCCAAGGCATGCTGGGCAAGGATGAGGCAGGTCTACGCTTGCTCATCAACATCATCCTCGCCTTCATCCCAGCTGTGGTGATTGCCCTACTCTTCAAGGATGTGATCAAGGGCTACCTCTTCAATGCGCAGACGGTTGCCATCGCATGGATAGTCGGTGGTGTGCTCATCCTCATCTTCACACGCTGGAAGCAGTTCACCAGCAAGGAGGGAGAAGGAAGAAATCTCGAAGAGCTCACGTGGAAGCAGGCTCTCATCATAGGCTTCCTGCAATGCGTCGCCATGTGTCCCGGTGTGAGTCGCAGCCTATCCACCATGCTGGGTGGTATTATGGTAAAGCTCAATATCAAGGCCGCTGTGGAGTTCAGCTTCCTACTAGGTCTCGTTACCCTTTCTGCTGCCACTGCACATGATGCGTGGGAGCATGGAGACAAAATGGTTGCAGAGCTAGGCTGGGTACCCATTCTCGTCGGTACTGGTGTGGCTTGGCTCAGCGCGGTGCTTGCTGTACGCTGGCTGGTGGGTTATCTGCAAAAGCACAGCCTCAATATCTTTGGTTGGTACCGCATTGCTGCGGGTATTTTCATGCTCATTCTCATCTGGCGCGGGGCGCAAATGATTTAATTCTTTAACGACAATTCATATGATTCAACGATTTTTTAATGCTATAGTTGACACGGTTTTTTCGTGGTTCACACCACGTTGGAGGCGTGATGGTTTTGCTGTACGCAATGCTACACGCCGCTACATGCGACACTTCAAACACAAAATCAGTGAGGAACGCTATGAGGATCTCAACACCCCTCTTGTTAAACTCAACACCGCCCTGCTGCGCTGGGACAAAGAAAGCGCTATCAAGCAGTGCCAAATGATAGAGAGCGTTAGCGAGAGCTGCCGTGGATTCCGCCGTGGTTTTGTTGCAGAAATGGCAGAATCCCTCTTTGTGATTCTTGTTGTCTTTCTTGGCATACGTACCTACTACGCGCAGCCCTTCCGCATCCCCACAGGCTCAATGCAGCCCAGCCTCAATGGCATCATTGTGCATCCTGTAGAGGAGATACCCCACTTCGGTCAACGCTGCTGGGACACCATCACCAAGGGCAGTTCCTACATAGAGGTCATTGCCAACACCAACAAGGACATAGTCAACCTCACCAGCAGGGAAAAATGGTTACTCTTTATTGAGACCGTCATTCACTTCAGCGATGGCAGCACAGCCACTGTTCCCTCTGCACCTGGTGCTATTATCCAATACCTCAAGGACGTGGGCAAGTATGCTCCCAACCCTATTACAGGTAGCCTTGCCAGCTTTAAAGCAGGAGAACCCGTCATACGCGCCCGCGCTGATGCTGGCGACATGGTCATCGTAAACCGCGTCAGCTACCACTTCCGTCGTCCCGATCTGGGTGAGACCTTTGTGTTCGACACACGCGGCATCAAGACCGACTCTGACCCAACAAGCAATATGAGCGACCAAAGCAAGGGCACGCACTACATCAAGCGCCTCTCAGGTCTCCCCGGTCAAACAGTTTCTATCAAGCAACCCTATCTCTACATCAACTCCGAGATTCCTGATATTGCTACCTTCAAGCGCATCAGCGACCGCCGTGCCCCATACAATAGCGAGGGCTACATCCCTGCTGATGGATCTAGCAATCCCTTTGCCTTCATTACAGAAAAGAGACATCTGGTACTCAAATACAACGCTGATAAGCCCAATCTCAATGAATACGCAGCACTAGGCGACAATACAACCAACTCTCTCGACTCCCGTTACTGGGGCGCGGTACGCCAGTTCAATGTACTTGGCCCTGCGGCCTTCACACTCTGGCCCTTTACAGAGCACTGGGGAATCATCCCCTAAACCCTATACGACTATGAGCGAATCAGAGAATATCACCAAACGCGCGAAGTCTAACCTCGCCTTCGCCCTCATGGATTTACCAGAGGAGAGACGCGTCCGCATGGCACAGCTTTACGCCTTTTGCCGCATCATTGACGATATTGTCGATGAGGATGGCATGACGCAGGAAGAAAGACACGCCGCCCTTGACCGCTGGGTGCAAGTCCTGCGCCAAGAAATCCCCCCTGCCGAGGGGTTGGAGTCCGAGGTGCAGCAGCTCACAGAGCAACTATCACTGGACATTGACCCCATGCTAAAGCTCATAGATGGTTGCCGTAGTGATATTGAGCAAAAGCAGCCTCAGACACGTGAGGATTTGCTAGCCTATTCCTATCTGGTGGCATCCTGCGTGGGCATATCCAGCATAGAGGTCATGGGCGCATCACAGGAAGCGCGTGACTATGCCGTAGCCCTCGGTTACGCATTGCAAATGGTCAATATCCTGCGAGATGTTTCCGAGGACTGCCAAAAGTACAACCGCTTTTACCTCCCCCTCGATGACATGAATCTCTTTGGCGTGACGCACGAGGATATACGTGAAAAACGCCACACTTATCGTCTCAGAGAGTTGCTTAACTATGAGGCAGCCTTGGCAGAAAAGTTCTTTGGCGAGGCTAGCGAGCTTTACGAAAGACTCAATTCCGAGGACAAGAGTGCCCTCATCCCCGCACAGGCCATGGGGCTTATTTACAAAAAAATCCTTACAAAGATGAAGGCTGATGAGTTCCGCATCTTTGAAAAGCGTTACCGCGTCAACAGCATAGGAAAACTCTGGTTCTTGCTACGCGCACGCATTGGCAATACGGAGTTCCCCTCCCTTCCCAGTCTGTCAGAATGGGGCTTTTTCAAGAAAAATAATTCTTAGCGCACACATCCCGCAATTGACCCTATAAATGGCCAAGAAAAAAAAGCCAAAACACAGCTGGCGCCATTACCTACGTTTTTCCCTTCTTCTACTCTTTCTGCTGAATCTCTATGCCCTCTATGGAACGATGCGGAGCAGTTTTAGTCTGGGGGAATCGCTCTATTTTGCCATCAGGTCAGAAAAGCAAAGTTTTCCTCTCACCGATGTTCGACAGGGTATCTCAGAGGGACTTGTAACACTTTTACCCGATGGCAATGTACTTTTTGGGGGAAAGACACTGTACTACCCACTGGTCATGCACCAGAATGAAAAAGGCATGCGACGCGTCGTGGAGCTTGAAGAGCCCTCTGCTAGCACCTTTAAGCTGGGGGAACAGCTAGAAGTTCTCAGTTTTGGAGAGCAGCTGCGTCGCTACGATGCCGCCATTTTTCCAACGGGGCAGCTCATACGTTGGCTGTTGGCCTTATTATTTTTACTCCTCATGCTTTGGTTTTTCTACAGACGAGTAAGGACTATTGCGGCCCTACCTGTACCCAAAAAAAAGCGCGCATCTGCCAAAAAGAAAAGTAAATGACAGAGTAAAACTTGCAATTATCCAAAATGAGATTATAATCACAAGCGTTATGTCGAAGAAAACAATCATTTTTGCCCCACGCGGCAGCTACAAAGACGCCGAACAGAAAATGCTACTCACTCCGAAGTACGATGCAGATGGACTCATCCCAGCTGTGGCAATGGATCATCAGACCAAAATGCCCCTCATGCTCGCTTACATGAATGAGGAATCACTCAAAATGACCTTGGAGTTAGGCGAAGCCGTCTACTACTCCCGCTCCCGCCAAGAAATCTGGCACAAGGGTGCTACCTCTGGTCACATCCAAAAGGTGCATGAAATCCTCATCGACTGCGACCAAGACGCTCTCATTCTTTACGTTGATCAGCTGGGAGCAGGTGCTTGCCACACAGGGCACCAGTCCTGCTTCTTCCGCGCGCTTCCTATCGGTGACGAAGTCCCCGATAACACTGCAGTAGAGCTCAAGCCAGCCGATGATGGCTGCGCCTTTGATGCCGAAGCAGTCTATGGCAAAAAGTAATCCCATCATTCTTTTATTATGTCCAAACTCAGCCACAGCCTCCTGCTTCTCGGCATGATTCCCTGCCTGACCATGTGTCAGACATGGTCTGACCATATTCTTAGTGTAGCAGATGTTTCGAGAAATGCCCAATCGGTAGAGCCTCTGCTCAATCAGGGAAAGCAATACATGCAACAGGGCCATTACGGCAAGGCTATTAATGAGTTTGAGTACATAATCGAATTTTACAAGCTTTCACCACAAGCGGCAGAAGCCCTATTACTCATGGGCCGTTGTGAAGAAGCTAACAATAACCCTCGCGATGCCTTTGACGATTATCAAGAGCTTATAGAAAACTACCCTCAAAGCCCGCTTTATGCACAGGCTATAGATAGTCAATTCCGCATGGCTACTGATGCAGCAAGTGGTAAAATCAAGGGTAAAATGTTCTGGGGATTGTGGGAAGTAGCGATGGATTCCACCGTCGTCATCAAATGGATAAGCACAGCCATCCAAAATGCCCCCTATGATACCAAGGCGCCGAGTGCAGCCATGGACTTGGCTAACTACTTCATCAGTCGAGAAGAAGACTTCAAGGCCATTGCCGCACTTTCCTCC
This sequence comes from uncultured Akkermansia sp., assembly GCA_964604535.1. Taxonomy (GTDB): domain Bacteria; phylum Verrucomicrobiota; class Verrucomicrobiia; order Verrucomicrobiales; family Akkermansiaceae; genus Akkermansia. The sequence continues at coordinate 5,613 of CAZRZE010000003.1, read as the reverse complement.
TTGGTAGAAAAATATCCTAGCAGTGAGTTTGCGCCCAAAGCACAGCTCAAACTTGCAGAACTTTGGGCTTCTAGTGCCTCACGCGGTAAAGAAAGCCTTGTCAATCTCAGCCGTGCTCAAGAAAGCTTTGAAGAGTACACACTTCTCTACCCCAACAGCAAAGATAAAGCAGAGGTGCAAGGTCGCATCAAAGACATGAAAAGACTCATGGTCAATGAACAACTTCGCCTTGCATCCTTTTATCTAGAGCGCTCCAAGGAATACAGATCTGCTGTCTTCATGCTACAGGATGTCATCCGTCAGGAAAAAATCAATCCTGAAGCCGCAGAAACAGCGCGCAAGCTTCTTCCCGAGGCCAAGCGACAGCTGCAAGAAAGCCTCTCTCGCTAATCATATGAAAAACTGCCTCATCATCTCATTCTTGCTGAGCGGGCTTTGCAGCTGCGGCTATCATTTGGGTTTTAGCCGTCCGTCAATGCTACCCAACGCCAGAACGATGAGTGTGAGGATGTTTGATAATAACACTCTGGAACCTCTTGCAGGTGTACTCCTCACCAACGCGGTTACAGACGTGATGCAGCGCGATGGTACCTTTACCCTTGCAGCATCAGGGAAAGCGGATATTATTTTAGAAGGAGAGATTAAAGAATTACAGTTTAAATCTGTTCGCCCTAATCCACTGGATACTTACATCAGCTCTGAAATTGAACTTTCGCTCAAGGTAGACTACCGCGTCATCGATAGAAAGACAGGCAAGGTCGTGGACAAAGGCACCGTTACCAATCAGGGGAACTTCTATAATGAGTACGGCAATGTGCAGAACTACCGCAATAACACACTCGCCTATATCTCTCAAAAAATTGCTGAGGATATTCAATTTGAAATCATGAGCAAATGATAGAATATCCCGTCAGCTTTGTCCCCCTACCCATTGGGAATCGAGATGATATCACACGACGCGCGATTCAGGTCTTGCAAAGTGTTGATATCATCTGTTGCGAAGACACACGCCACACCGGCATGCTTTTATCGCATCTGGAAATAAGAGATAAAAGACTACTCAGTCTCCATGAGCATAACGAAGCCCACCGTAGCCCAGAAATCATCAGCAGAGCCCAAGCAGGAGAGAGCTTTGCTGTAGTGAGTGATGCAGGTATGCCTGGCGTGAGTGACCCCGGTTATCGCCTCATCCAGGCCTTAAAGCAAGCGCAGCTGCCTTTCACCGTTTTACCTGGTCCATCAGCAGTCATTACGGCACTAGTTGGATCTGGATTACCCAGTGATGCATTTTTCTTCGGAGGCTTCTTACCTGTCAAATCGGGTAAAAAGACGCAACTCTTGCAACAAGCCATCGATGCGCAGCACACCAGTATTTTCTTTGAATCCCCTCACCGCATCGTCAAGACGGTAACATTGCTTTCCGCCCTCTCCCCAGAAAGCTCCATTTGCGTCGCACGTGAATTGAGCAAAAAATTTGAAAGCTACCACAGAGGAACGGCGGCAGAACTGGCAGAACAGTTCGCAAAACAAGCCCCCAAAGGCGAAATTGTTCTTCTCATAGGAGGAAAAAATGCTATTCCTCGCGTAAAATTGCCAGCAGACTGATAGCAGTCTAACAATACAACATTGTATAAAAAGCTACATCTTAAAGAAAATGCATGTATATTTTTAACAATAAATATTAGATTACATTCGTTAAATTATTCTTGAAATGAATTTTAAAAATTGATAAAATAAACCCGTCAATGAAAGGCTGACTTAAAATGCTTTTCAGAGCTGAAAAGCTCAATTTCATAGGGTAGTTGGATCTCCCCATATCTTCGGATATGGGGAGACATTTTTTATAAATTGACAGAAAATAGACATAAAACAGTTGACATCAGCCCTAACATCATATAGACTACTCCCGTATTAGCAGGTATTCACCATTAAAAACAGATCACTTTATATACAAATTATGAAAAAAACATTATTATGTGTCCTTGCGGGACTTCTCGCCATTACAGGTACATCAATGGCACAGAGTAACACTCGTGTCGCTGGTTACAACCTCGAACAAGGCGGTGTTTATGGATCTCCTGAACCCGTTCTTATTCCTCGCAAATTCGCACCTGTTCGCAGTCTTCGTCCTGGTGACTTAGGAAACTGGTGGGTTGAAGCTTCTGGTTTTTATGGTATTTCTCATGACCCCGCGCATGAAACAGCGATTGGTCTTGGCAAGATCAACATTGGTGGTACAGACTTGACCATCGGACGCAACCTGAGCCGTGAAAATTTCTCACTCAACCTGCGTATCAACTACATGGGTGGTAGCAAGCATCAGTTTGACAGATTGACAGACATCACACCTAGTGCTTCTATACCATACACAGCTAATTCCAATACAGAGCTATCCGCCTATGCAATTATGCCAGGTCTGCGCTTTTCGGAGTTCATCACACCCGATCTTCGTTTCTGCTTCGGTTTCAATATTGGCTACACCAATGTCTCATTAGACGAGGCCATCAATGACTCCCGCCTCGGACACCAAGTTCGCTATGATGGTGATCGCTCCTCCTTCGTATACTCCGCAGAGTTCAGCCTTCAGTACGCTATCACAGATACACTGTTCGTATTTGCCGGTTACCAGTTCTACGGCGTCCCCAACGGTCCAAAAATTGACCGCACAACTTCTGCTGGTGGTGCAAACTACGCAGACAGCGTCGAGGTAGACAACCTCCTCTACCACGTCATCCGTGTTGGTGTTATACTGCACTTCTAATCAGATAAGAAGAATATCCTAATTTTTACAACTCGCGAAACTTATAGGGTTTCGCGAGTTTTTTCTTTGAATTTTTCTAACTTAAGACTTGCTTTTCAGTATTGTATAGGTAAAATCCATCTCAGTTACTCACAGATATATTCCCAACATGAAAAAGAAAAATATTTTACTTATATCGGCACTTATTCCAGTTATTGCCTTTGGTGGCTATCAGTTAACCGAGGTAGGTATCACTTGGCATAGTGATTCTCAAATCAATGCTAACCTTGATACAATGAGCAAGGATGAACGTGACGCGTTGGCAGCCACCATTCTAGATCGCAAATGCGGACTTTGCCATGGCGTGGATGCCACAGTCAACCCTCTCATCAACACCCTCAGTGGTGGTCTGATGAAGCGTGACTTAGAAGGCGCACAACGCAGCTACATCATCAAACCACAGGAAGATATACGTCATTTTGCTGTAGATATGCTGAAGCTGGATCGCACCCTTAGCACCCGCAGCATGCCCCCCTTGCAGTATAAGGTCATGCACTGGGGTGATTACCTCAGCGATGCTGATATCAAATTACTGCGCTCTACCATGCCTGCTGAAAAGCTGGAGATGTTCAAGTACACCCCCGTCCAAGCCAAGAAGACAAGAATGGGCAAGGAACAGCTCAAGGTAGAACTTGGTCACCTCCTCTTCTTCGACAAGCGCCTTTCCAGCGACAACACAGTTTCCTGTGCTAGCTGCCATGACCTAACCAAGGGCGGTACAGACAATTTGGAAAAATCTGAAGGCGTCTTCAAGGACGGCAAGGCCCAGCTGGGCGGCGTCAACGCCCCCACTGTCTATAATGCAGAAGGACATATCAAGCAATTCTGGGACGGTCGCGCTGCTGACCTCAAGGAACAGGCAGGCGGACCTCCCCTCAACCCTGTGGAGATGGGCTATGCTCACCCCGATGACTGGGCAAAGATTGCTGCAAAGCTCTCCGAGGACAGCCGCTTGGTCAAGCTCTTCCAAGAAGTATACGGAAACGAAGGCATCACTGCTAACACCATCACCGATGCCATTGCTGCCTTTGAAAGCACACTGGTCACTCCGGACAGTGCTTTTGACCTTTACCTCAAAGGTGACAGTAATGCCCTCAATGAGCAACAGAAAAAGGGCCTAGCACTCTTTACAGAACATGGTTGCTACACCTGCCACTCGGGTCAAGCCCTAGGCGGACGCAGCTTTGAGTACATCAACACCTTTGCCCCTCTGCGCAGCCATATGGACAAGCCCGAGGAGGACGCAGCACGCGGTCTCATGGACTTCACCAAGAATGAGATGCACAGCGACATGTTCCGCGTACCCACCTTGCGCAATGTTGCATTGACTGCTCCCTACATGCACACAGGCAAGGTAGAAAAGCTAGAAGACGCAGTCAACCTCATGTTCAAAACACAGGCAGACATAGATCCCAGCCATGATATGGTTGCCGATGTGACCGCCTTCCTCCAAGCCCAAACAGGTAAGCTAAACGGCAAGCCGCTAGACCAACTCACCGTAGAGGATGTCGCGCCACCTGCCCCTGAAGCACCTAAGAGCGAAACCCCATAATTTTAATATAGATTTATCCCCATTTTTCTTCCGAGAAATGGGGATAAATTCTTGACGCTGCCACCGACTAGGAGTATTATACAGCCGTATGAGTTCAGAATCTGTTAAGAGCACCCCTCTCTGCGATAAGCATGTTAGCCTAGGTGCAAAGATGGTACCCTTTTCGGGTTGGAATATGCCGGTGCAATACACAGGAATCATGGATGAGCACAAGGCCGTCCGCGAAGCTTGTGGCGTGTTTGATATCTCACATATGGGACAGTTTTTTGTCTCTGGTGAAGGAGCTACAGAATGGCTCAACAGCATGTTCACCAATAACCTCAACAAGCTTGTTGACGGCATGGGACAGTACTCCATCATGCTCAATGAGCAGGGTGGCGTGATAGATGATCTCATCGTCTACCGCCGCGCAACAGATGACTACCTTGTTGTTGTCAATGCCTCCATGATAGATGAAGATGCCGCTTGGTTGCTTGCCCGCAAGCCCGAAGGCATTTGCTTCCGCAATCAGAGCGACGACTACGTAGGTTTGGCCATACAAGGACCTCTGAGCACAGAGGTATTTTCCCGCATGTGCCCAGCTATTGAGCTGCCCGGTCGCAATGGTATTTTGGAGTTCGAAGCTGACGGAGACTCCCTCATCGTCTGCCGCACTGGTTACACAGGCGAAGATGGCTTTGAGTTCTTCTGCCCAGCAGAGCGCGGTGTTTACTGGCTGGAAAAGGTAGTAGCCAGCGGTGCAAAGCCCTGCGGTCTTGGTGCACGCGACAGCCTGCGTCTGGAGATGTGCTACTCCCTCAATGGCTCTGACCTTTCCCCTGACAAGACCCCCTTGGAAGCAGGCCTCTCATGGTGCTGCGATTTGACCAAGGAATTTGTAGGCGTTGATGTCCTGCGTGCCCAAAAGGAAGCAGGCCGCCCCACTGCCCTCGTTGCCATAGAATACACAGGCAAGGGGGCTCCCCCACGCCATGGTTATGAAGTGCAGCTTCCCGATGGTACTCCTGTTGGAGAGCTAACCAGCGGTGTCCTCTCCCCCTCACTGGGCAAGGGCATAGCACTAGTCTACCTGCCAGCAGCACATTCCAAGATCGGAACAGAGTTGCAAGTAGTCGTACGTGGCAAGGCATCTCCTGCTGTCGTCGTCAAAAAACCTTTCCTTAAAAAGTAACCCCCTCTTCCCCCAAAAACAACACACAAAAATATATATTATGAGCGTCAATCCTACAGAATATCGTTATTCATCCGAACATGAATGGAT
>CAZRZE010000002.1:0-35197 GCA_964604535.1 uncultured Akkermansia sp. | reverse complement strand
TAGCTGGAGTAGCAAAAAGCCTACACCAAAGAAGGCTAGCACCAAAAAGAGGCGCATGCGCACCAGCTGGGTAAAGGTGACTCCCGCGATGGCAAGGACGCGTGAGGGGGCGGGTAGGATATTGAATAGCCAGCTCATTTTTGTAAAATTAGCTCTGGCGAGGTGATTTTTCGCCTTCTTCTATCAGCTTCCAAAAGGAGCGAGAGTTGCTGAGCTGTTGGTCTTCTGTGCCGCCAATTTGGGCGCGGAAGAGGAAGTCTCGCAGGGTGTTGGCACTCAAAACGCGTTGGACGACGACTGTGCTGTCGTCTTCTACGCTGAAGTAGACGCGGTAGTCAGCATTGCGAAAGCGGTAGAGTTTTTTGTCTTTGTATTCCACGACGCCAAAGCCTTTTGTATCCGATGCTTCGAGGAGTGCTTTTTCATCAACCTGAAAAGCACCCAACAGCTGTAACTGATGGTCAGCGGGGATGGCAGAGAGTTCTGCCGCACTTATTTTATTAAAAACAATTTGATGCACAGACAAAGTATAGCACAATGGTTGCCCCTTATGCAAGTCACAAGTGAGGGAAAGGGGGAAATTCCTCTATATGTTTGCTAACTCTGCTGGGAAGCTGCCAGCAACTCTCGCCTTGGGGGAGGAGGCAAAGTCATGTGCTAGTTGCAGTAGTCCCTGTTGGATGACGCAGTGGCTTAGTTTTGCTTTCAGGTCTTCTCTTTCTCCTGCCAAGGCGATGGCTAGTTGGTGGATTTTGCGCGGTACGCTGTTTTCCTTTTGCTCTTGGTAGAGGGTCCACGCTTCTTGGCTTTCGTCGATGACGAGGAGGTGGTTGACTAAAAAGGCTTTCACTCGCTGCTTTCCTACCAAGGAGCTGGCACGCATCATGACAGCGGAGGGTAATGAGGAGTGTTTTTGCCAGTAAGGGTGTCGCAGTGAGGCGATGAAGAGCGATAGTTCTCTGAGTTTTCCTGCGGATAAAAGGGGCTCAAATTCCTGCCAGCGTTCTACTGTGCAGGCGAGGGCGGCGACTCGTCTATGGGGGTGGTTGACTGGTCTTGTCCCTACCTGTGTCCAGTTGAGTGCGTGTCGTCCTTCTAATGCGTGTTCGGGTCTCAATGTCCACCATGCGTCCCATATGCCGCGGTGGTAGTGTCTGACTTCGTCGCTGACTGTCTCGGCTAGGCTGGATGTGAGGAAGCCCGCGACGCCAAAGAGGAGGGCTTCGGCGTTTTCTCTCTGTTCTAGGAGTTCTGCCAATGGTAGTCTCTGGGCGAGGACGCGCATGGCAAAGCGGTTTTCGTAGTAGCCTAGGGATTCTGCCCATGCCTCATACCAGCATTGGGAGGTGCCTACGATGGCGGCGCGTTGCTGGAAGCGTTGTCTCTTTTGTAGGAGGCGATGCGCGGCTGCGCTGTGGAGGAGTTCTAGCAGTTGCTTTTCTTCAAAGTGCTCTAGCGGGGCAGAGCAGGGTGTGAGCAGTTCCCTGTCCAAGGGGAGGGGGAGGCGTAGGCATTCTCTCCATGGGCTGCTTTCTAGGCAGAGGGTGGGGATGATCTGCTGTCGGCTATTCTTGCTTTGCCATGTGCTGTTTCTTGCATGGAGGCAGATATGGAGGATGACTGTATCGTAGTCGGTGCTTTTTGCGTAGCCTAGCTTATTCCAGTCATCGGCTTCTGCGGTAAAGACGACTCCGCCGCTGCGCCATTGTCCGTCTATTTCTAGTTCGACATGTTCAAAGTCAAAGAGCCCATCGCGTGCCCATTTGCCAAAGTCAAGTATGTGGACATCGTTGCCAGCTAGGCTGCTGCCCTTGTTGCCTAATAGTCCTAGTGACCAGCAGGATTGCAGCTCTTGCAGCTGTTCGCTGCTTAGGGGGTAGCGACGTGTTGTGTCTTCCTGCGCTGCGGAGCTGTTGTGCAGCTCGTAGAGTAGGTGACGATAGGGTTGCGCGGTGTCCCTTGCATTATTCTTCATCGCGACGCTTGATGTCCTCCTCAAGGCTTTCGCAGACGTAGCCAAAGCTTTGCTCGTTTTTCTCATTGAGATCGCGGAGGGTGGTGTGCGCTTCTAGGACATGGCGTGCGCGGTCGAGCTCGCTCATCACCTTGGCAGAGGATGCTGCTGTAGCGTCGGCATCTGCTCCAGATTCTTTGAGTTCTATGGTCTCGCGTATATTTTCTAGCTGGGGCTTCCATACTGCCTCATCAGGATCGATGCTCAGTAGGGCATCTAGTCCTAGGTTGAGCATGGCTGCTTTTGTGCGATCTGTGGGGCTGGCTATTTCTAGGGTGCCACCGTGACCTAGGCATTGTCTTGCGATTCCTGCCAATGTGCCCATAAAGGTGGAGTCCACGCCAAGGCAAACTTCTAGGTCAACGACTATGCTTTGACCACCATCGGCTAGATATTTGTCAGCGATGGATTTGAGGACGGGGCTATTGAGAAAGCTTCCGCGGGCGGTGCAACGTACCCACAGAAAGCTGCCGAAGGTCTGGTATATGAGGGAAGATTCAGCGTTCATGAGATGAATTAATCTTATGCTAATTTTTTAAAATAGCAAGCAAAAAGGCTGTAGCTTTATTGGAGTATTTCTCGTTCCTATTATGCTTGACAAAAAGTTTAAAAAAGTGTAAAAGCGGTGTTCCTTTTGTTATGTGCCGTTATTATTCCTTTATAATCGCAAGTTTATCGAGTTTGTTCTTGCTTTCTTGTGAGAGTATTGATCAGCCCAATAAGGCTAATTATGCCTTTGCGGATGGTGTTGCTTATAAAAAGCAGGTGAGTCACGCTGTGAGTGACGGCTACTGGGATAGACCTGCAGATCTGACGGGACCTCATAAGATTGTTGTGAGTCTCGGGATGCAGCACGCAAAGTACTACATCGGTGATAGGCAGGTAGGCTTTACCATGGTGTCAACTGGGACGGATAATGCACGCACCCCTGTTGGTCGTTACAGAGTTCTTTCAAAGGACGAGGATCACCGCTCTTCTAAATACGGCAGTATTGTGGATGCAGAGGGTAATACGATTAAGAATAATTTTGTTATGGGGAAGGATGTGATGCCCCCAGGTGGTAAGTACAAGGGTGCTTCCATGTTTTACGGTCTTCAGATGAATAATACAGGAATTTGGATGCACGAGGGCTTTGTGACCTCCGCCCCCGAAAGTCGAGGATGTATTCGTCTCCCCCACCGCATGGCTAAGATTTTTTACGAAAACGCAGCCCTCGGTACTCCTATAATCGTAGAACCCTAATATCATACCCATTAAATAATGAATCTAAGCTCTCGTATTCTCTCTATCGCGGCTACTGCCGTGGCATTTTGCCTTTCTTCCTGTAGCTTTGACCCCTCACCAGAGGAGCACGCCATGCGTGTGCTGGCTCTCTACCCTGATGGGGGTTATGAGCGTTTTGTTGTTTCTAACAACTACCCCAAGACCAGCAGAATCTATTTTAACCCACAGCTGATGGCGAGAGCGAACAAGAAGTGCGAGCTCTACATCTCCCTTAACCAACAGCGCGCCCGCCTCTACGTGGATAACAAGGTAGCAGGTGACTGGCCTGTATCCACTGGTACGTCATCTAACCCCACCCCAACGGGTTCTTACAAAGTCGTAGAGAAAAAGCGTGACCACGCCTCCACTCTTTGGGGGAGACTGTACGACGCAAATGGCAAGTGCATTGACAGTAATGCAAACAGTCGTACAATGAAGGTGCCCGAGGGTGGGAAGTTCGTCGGCTCTGCCATGCCCTACTGGCAACGTCTCACGTGGGATGGTATTGGTCTGCACATCGGTCGTGTTGTGCCTGGTCGTCGCCTTTCCCATGGCTGCATACGTATGCCCCGTGAGGCTGCATCAAAGTTCTTTGATGTCTCCCGCCTTCACAAGACAGCTGTCCATATCATCGACGATGTTGAGTCCAACTATGTTGTTGAAGAGGTGAGGGTAGCTAACCTGATACTTGACAATTACCGCAAGTATGAAGCGGATTACAAGAAGAAGCATGGCGCAGAAGAGGACGTGGAGCTCACTACGGAATTTAAGGAGCAGCAAAAGGCTCTCGCAAATAAATTGCCCAATGTCGATACTCTGCCAGAGTTAGGGGAGTCTACTGCCTCCAGTCGCCCAGAGATGAGTAAGGATGGCTACCGTCGTCCTGCCAGTGCTGATTATCAGGCATCCACCCCTTCTCGCTACGACGAGAATGATCCTCATTCACCCATTGTGATTCGTCACTAAGATAGTAATCGTATCAACTTGATTCTAGGCTTGCTATTTTTGTGATCATCCTGTATGCTTTCGCTCCCCTGTGGGGTAGGATGAGTTATTTTTAAGCTAGCCCTCCCTCGTAAATATCTTTTTATCAATATTATATCATGAACATTAACATAGAGAAGACAAACGATTGTCAAGCACAACTCACCGCCTCTGTCCCCGCTGAAGGGGTCAAGGCTGTCAAGAAGGACATCATCAAGTCCTATTCCCGTGGTGCAAACGTACCAGGCTTTCGCCCAGGCAAGGCTCCCCAGAGCGTTATCGAAAAGCGTTACGCCTCTGCTATCGAAGAAGAAGCAGAAGCCAAGCTGCGCGAGCAGGTGCAGGACAAGTGCGTTGCTGATAACAAGGAACTTTCTATCCTTGAATTTGGTGATCTCGAAAGTAGCTTTGGCGAAGACGGTAGCTTCTCCTTGAGTGCCACCCTCACCGTTATCCCCGAGTTTGAACTTCCCGAGTACAAGGGAATCGCCGTCAGCATCCCCTCCACAGACGTAAGCGAAGAAGAGATTGACGAAACCCTCAAAGGTTACGCAGAATCCCTTGGCGAGTACAAGCCTGTTGAGCGTGCCGCTGAAATGGGTGACAATGTTCAAATGGACTTCAGCACCAGTGTTGAAGGAAAGCCCACCGCAGAATTCTGTGGCAAGCCTGTTGGCTTTATGGAAGGCCGCGAAGGTCACATTATCCAGCTGGCTGAAGACCGCTTTATGCCTGGCCTTGCAGAAGGTCTCGTAGGTCTGAGCGCAGGCGACGAAAAGGAAATCGTTCTCACAATGACAGAAGACTTCCCCATCGCTGACCTCGCCAGCAAGGAGGTAACCTTCGCTTGCAAGGTTACAGAAGTTAGCGCAAAGGAAGTTCCAGAGGTGAGCGTAGAGCTCTTTGCTGAAGCCCTTCCTGATAAGAGCATGGAAGAAATCCGCGACATCGTCCGCGAAAACCTTAAGAACAACAAGGAAAGCAGCAATGACGAGGCAAAGATTGACCAAATCACAGAGCAAATCGCTGATCAACTCAGCTTCTCCCTGCCTGAAGCACTTGTAGAAAAAGAACTGGAAAACACCGTCCAGCGCAAGATGTATGCCGCTATGCAGGCTGGTCAGTACGACATCCTTCAAAAGAAAGATGAGCTGGCAGAAGAAAGTCGCGAAGAAACAAAGCGCAACCTGCGTGTATTCTTTGCAATACAGCTTATCGCAGAGCGCGAAGGCATCACTGCCTCAGATCAGGAAGTTTACATGCAAATTGCTCAGCTCGCTGAGCGCAACGGTGAGAAAAACCTCCGCAGCTTCATGCGCAAGTTGGCCAAGGAAAATCGCATCGTCGGTATCCGTCACAGCATCGTGACATCAAAGGTGCTTGACTTGCTCGCGAAAAATGCTACTATTTCTATCGCTGAGGCTGAAGAAGCCCCTGCGGAGAGCTAATAGTACTCCATCCAACCTTTATTAAAGAGAGGAGAGTGCTTTCAGGCGCTCTCCTCTCTTGCATTACACCACTTATTGAAAAAACGTCGTATTTTAACCATCTTCTAAATAGACTATATAGATAGAGTTCCCACCAACTACCCCATGGTCAATTCTATAAAACCAGTAACTGCCGTGCTCCTTGCATGTGCAAGTAACCTTCTGCCAGCGCAGGTGGCAGGTCTGCCCTCTACAGATAGGCGTATCATAAGTCCCGAGCGCGATAGTGAGCCAGATCGTGCCATTATCAACGAAATTGTACAACATGCTCTCATTATTGAAGAGCTATTGCTCATGATAAAAAGTGCAGAACAGGCAGAGGAGACTATGCCGCGCTTGCATTTTCATTATGATGCTATCGCTCAGAAAATCAATAAGGCAAAAGAGCTTATTGATACAGCGGACGCTGATATCATCATTGCCCAAGAATATAGGCGTGATGTGGCGCAGCAATTTGGACGACTCTCTGTCTATAGCCTTCGTATCTGGGAGAAGGGGGCTTACGGTAGCGAAGAGCTCAAGCACTTTGTAGAGCAATTCTGTCCAAAGGCGCAGCAGCAGGGGAAGACAAAAGATTGGGGTAGCATCCTAGCAATTAAAGAGCAGCTGCCTGCCTCTCAATCATCTAGATTGCAGAGTATTGAGAGCGATCTCTACCTTCTTTATGAAACACTGCAGCTTGTTAAATCTCTCGAGACGGCACGTCAGTATGCGGAGAAAATTGATCAGCTTATCAAGAATTTAGAGCCTGCCTATGGCGAGACGCGTCAGATGGTACAGCAGGTAAAGACTGAATCAGAGCGACAGTTACTGGATAGCAGGCTGGAGAATATGCGTCAAATCGGTGCCATGTGCCGCGCCGAGATGGTAAGGGTGAGAGAAGAGAGTTATTTTGTACTATCTCCCTTGGTTGATGTTATCAATGACCCTTACGAGGGTATGGAAAAGCTAAAAAAAGCTCATCAACAATAGCCATCTCTTATAGGGCTAATTTTTGTGACTTAGGTCTATTTCCTGGTCTCTTGTATTTAATAATCAGCTGGTCTCCCTGTCTCAGTACGCTGCCAAGTTCTGGCCAATAGGGCTTTTCTGCTAGCAGTTCCGCGTAATGCTTCTGTTCATCTTCATCGCGGAGGGTAGAAAATGCCTTCAATTGATGATGATGTAGGACGGGGCCGAGACTTATTACTGCGTCAAAGCCCTGTTTTTCATTCATGGGTACAAGTAGCACACTGATTTCCTTTCCTTCCTGATGCGATAGGATGAGTCTCTGTGCTTCCATGAGCCTTATTTCAGCTACGAGCTGCTGTGCGCTACTGTTTTGATAGCGCTCTGCTTCAGATGTGCGGTAGAGAGCCTTGATAAAAAGGAAAGCTAGCAGGAAGATTGCTATGCCCTGTACATGGCCTTGTTTGATTCTTTCTGGTGCATAGTTCCACGCCAGTGTCCAGAGAAGGGCTAGAGACAGGGGTTCTGCCAAGAAGGTGCGCGCAGGCTGTGGTGTGCCTAGTATGAGGATGAGGACAAAGGGCAGTAGCCATATGCTCAGCAAAAGTGCAGTTGAGAGGAGGCGTGGTAGCCATGTGAGGCGTAGCCAGCTGAGAGTAATCATGTAGCCTAGAGGCAGCAGGGCTGTGCTGTAGATGAGTCTACCGCCTTCCAGACTACCGAAGGCGGTAATCACTGTCATTTTGGCGTAGTGGGCAAGGTAGAGTATCTTCATCTTGATGTCCAAGCCAAAGAAGCTACCTGCCTGACTGCGAGAAGAGTGGTAGGCGGTCGCATAGTCGCGCGCTTGCTCGCTAGCCATGGGGTGGGTCACGAGGCGTAGGGTGTACCATAATCCTACAGAGAGGATGGCAAGGAGTGCAAAATAGATGAGAGGCTTGGCGAGATCGCGAAGACTGTTACCTGCAAAAAGTTTTTGAATAAAGAGGGCGCAGACCAATGCGGTGAGGTAAAAGAGACTGGTCTGGTAGCAGCCCAGTGCAAAGGCTGTCATGAGCATGGCAGCAAGGAAGCGCCACCATAGCGCGGATTGAGAGGTGAAGAGTAGGTAGGCGCTCAGCGTGGTGAGCAGCAGGGAAAAGGCAATAGCGTCCACATGCTGCATAAAGCCAATCATGTAGGCAAACTGTGTGCAGCACAGGCAGAGTCCGCCAAAGAGCAGCTTTGACATCATGCTGCGCAGTCCCAGTAATTGTATCTGTATGACGTAAGTGAGGGATAGATAGAGGGCGGAGGCCACCCCAGCTGCCCAGATGGCAGTCCCTTCTCCAAAGAAGAGTCGGTAGGCGCTTTGTCCCCACCTGTCCTGTGCTGTGTAGGTGTCTAGGGATGCGCCATAAAAGTCCATGTACTCATCCAGATCCAATCCTAGACAGAGGAAGTGGTAGAGATAAAGTAAGCAAAAGAGGGCAAAGTAAATACTGCCTGCGCGCCAATCGAACGATGTTGGCATAGTAGCCCCGGCAGGAATCGAACCTGCATTGTAGGTACCGGAAACCTCTGTCCTATCCATTGAACGACGGGGCCTTTGTTATTATTAGCGCCCTCACCTAGGTGAGGGCGCTAATAATGGGTTAAAGTGAGGGTGCTTTGTTAAGCGTTGTACATCTTGGTGTAGTACTCGTCAGCCATGCGGTCAGAGTTGAAGGCGGGGCTGATGTCTTCCATGCCTTGGAAGACGATGTCCATCCACTTATCGGGATTGTCGTAGTAGGTGGGCAGGACTGTTGTTTCCATGACGTTGTAGAAGTTGTCGCGGTCAGCGCGGTCGCGTGCCTCGGGGGAGAGACCTTCTCTTGCGGCAGGAATCATGAAGCAGTTTTCACCGTCTTTCTTGAACTCGCAAACCCAGCCATCATCCGTGGAGATGGAGAGAGAGCCATTCATGCAGGCAGACATACCAGATGTGCCAGAGGCTTCGCGGGTGACAACAGGGTTGTTGAGCCAGATGTCAGAGCCATTCTTGAGGAGGCGGGAGAGCGCCAACTCATAGCCTGTAAGTACCGCACAGCGTGGGTAGTTGTGGCTGATTGCGTTGAGCTCGTTAAAGATGTCTACCGCAGCAAAGTCCGTTGGGTAGGGCTTGCCAGCCCATATCATTTGGACAGGGCGGTTGGTGCGCTGTAACATGCGCTCGAACATGACTGGGTTTTGGGTGATGAGGGAGGGGCGCTTGTAGGCGGCAAAGCGGCGTGCCCAGACGATGGTGAGGCAGTTGGGGTCAAAGAGCTGACCCGTCTGCTCACCAACAACGCGGAAGAGCTCCTTTTTCAAGGAGAGCTTGCGGCGACGGAAAGCGTCTTTGTCGCGTGCTGCAAAGGCCTCGGCGAGCTCTGGATCTTGCCAGTAACTGAGGTTTTGTGCGTTGGTGACGTGAGTGATAGGGCAGATGCCGCTGTAGTTTTCCCACATGTGGCGGGCAACTTCACCGTGCAGCTTTGACACACCATTGGACATGTGCGAAAGGCGCAGGGCTGCCAGCGTGTAGTTGAAGGTGTTATCATCGGGAGACATGCCGATCATTTCCTTGACATGATTGGTGTCCAGTCCGTCGAAGAAGGAGAAGCTGCTCATCAGGTTGATGTCCATCTTTTCGTTGCCTGCTTCTTCTGGTGTGTGGGTGGTAAAGACGAAACGCTTGCGTACTTCTTCTACATTGCCGCCGTTGCGGGCGAGCATTTGGAAGGCCGCGCCAATGGCGTGAGCTTCGTTCATGTGGTAGATTTCTGGGTCAACGCCAAGTTCTTCAAAGAGGCGTGCGCCACCTTGACCAAGTACAACGTACTGAGAAATACGTGTCATGGGGTTTGCGTCATAGAGACGACGTGTGATGGAGCGGCTGACTTCGTCGTTTTCTGGCAGGTCTGTGCTCAGGAAGAACATGGGTGCTGTACCAAAGGTGTTGGGGTTGAGGTAGTATGCCTTGACCCAAACTGGCGCACCGCAGATGCGGATGAGGAACTTGATATTGTGGTCTTCAAGGAAGGAGTACTCCTTCTTGATGAACTGAACAGCCATGTTGCTGTCCTCACCACGAATTTGGTTGTAATAACCGTAGGACCAGAGTATGCCTACGCCTACGAGGTTTTGACGGAGCGCGCCAGCGGAGCGCATGTGTGAACCTGCAAGGTAGCCGAGGCCACCAGAGTAAATTTTGAAAACATTGTCAATCGCGTATTCCATGCAAAAGTATGCAACAGATTTGCTGTACTTAGGATCGATTTCGTAAGGATGCGCGTATTGAGCGGGTAAGAATGATGAAGTCATGTTTTGATTTTTAGCTATCGTTGATTACGGCTATTGAGTAAGCCGTCAACATCATACACTTTTATTCGTTTGTTGAAAAGCATTATTTCTTGATTGTTGATTATTGGCGGTTTAATGAGGAAGTGAAGCAAATTTCTTTATGTTAAGAGCGTCTCTTTTGCAACATTAGTCTGAGAAAAGCGTTGATGCAGAAATCAAGCGTTGCAGCATGTCTTTTGGCTCACTTTGGAGATAATTTGCTACCAAAATCCAGAGCTGCTAATTTTGTAAGTTACCCTTAATTGAGAAAATTAGGGCAGGAGTAATGTGTCACAAAAATAATGATATTCAACCATTTTGCTTTATAATAAATAGATTTTTTGTTTATTTTTTTGTTAGGTGGAGAATTTATCTTGCCATAGATGATGATATTTGCTAGTATGTAGATACTAAATCACATTTATTTGAAATATGAGACTTTTATATACAACTTTTACCGTGTTAGGGCTAGGTGTGGCGACAGCTGCTGCTGAAAGTCAGCTTATTTATGGTTTGAATTTTGATACCACTGCTGCAGGTGGCGATAGAGTTTTAGCGACAAATGCAGCAGATGCAACAAAAGACACTCTCCCCAATATAGGATCTTCAGGAGGTAATTTGAACTATATACCCAATCCTGTATTGCCAGGGAAGGTAATGAGCGATGGTAAGGGGGGTACTTATAATATCACTGCAGAGCAAAGTGCTGCTGGAGGGCTCACGCTGACAAATGGCTTTACTTATGCGATGAATTATACGACATTAACCTCGGCAGCAGACTGGCAAATTTTTGCAGCAGTTGCGATTGGTAATACGGAGTACTCCGCTAACTTTACTGGTGGCAATGGCTTTGGAATGCGATTCATTGAAAAAGGATTATCAAGCGGTCATTCTGGGATTACAGGCTTGGCTGACTATGGAACAGCTATTGCGCGTGAGACACTCACGACACTCTTTATTACAGGCATCTCTGATGGCACTAATACGACTTTGACTTATACTCTCTATAATATCGGTGGTGATTTGCTTGTGTCTAATAGTGTAACTTTTGCCACAGATGCTGACATGAGTTTGGCTTTCAGAGGCAATGGATTTGATTCTAGTAACGATAAAAACACAGGAGGTATTGGCGTGAGTAATGTTGGGATTTATTCTGGCATTTTAACTGATGAGGAAATGTCGCAATACGTTACAGGAACTGTAGCGGGTAGCAATACATCTGATTTCCAATCTTTCGGAGTAGTGCCAGAGCCTAGTACCGCAACACTCAGTATTTTGGCTCTGACGGGGCTTCTTGCACGCCGTCGTCGCAGGGTTGCGTAAGCGGGTAAATGAATCGCGAGATATTAGCCTAGTTTTAAAAAAGTAAAGCAGCTAATCTCAATTAAATTACTATAAAAGCAAGCTCCTCAGGAGCTTGCTTTTATAGTAATTGCTCAATACTCTTACTTTTCTATTGTGCAAGCGCGTCTATGACTAGCACCTCAAAGGGCTTTAGCGTAAGCTCTAGTGCCTGACCAGCTATCATCTCATCACAGGGGAGTCTATCACCCTTGGGAGAGCTGATGCTGTAGCGCGTTGCCGCCCCTAACGGAAGCTCAAAAAGTGTAGCTGGGTCAGCTGCGAAGCTCTTTTCCTGCGAAGAGGGGTTGCGCAGGACGAGGTAGCCTGCACCATCCTTCCAGCCAGCCCATCCGTAGACTGCTAGCAGCGCAGGGTCACCACCTACCCAGTGGGCATCCAGCATGAGGCTTTCATTCGCGCGTGCCCAGTTAGCACCCGCTGCGAGGTCGTCCCAGTTCTTGTCGTTGAACATGTGCGGTGTGATGTAGAACTCCTGCATCTGAGAACCCAAACCAAAGCCACTCCATATCTCCGCGGAGAGATCCTCATCCGTTGTTTCTGTGAGTCCGTGGGCAGAGCGGTTGTATATCAGACCATGTGTCATCAAGGAGTTGATGGGGAAGAGGGGGGATGCCTGTACGTTGCGCTTGTAGATGATGGCATCGCGGTAGCTAATCCACTGCTGGCGTGTTGAGCCCTCTCCACAGAAGGCATGGTCCCAGTCGCCGCGCCAGATGGAATCAGCGATGGAGAACCAGAAGGGCGATGCCCATGTGCCTGTGCTGAGGTTGAAGAAGACATCGGGCTTGATTTCTCGTACTTCGCCAATCAGTGCGCTGATGGCCTCCAAGTCAGAGCCAAAGGGAGAGCCCTCGGCTGGCTGTGCCTCACCAGATGTGCCATCAATCTTGAAGTGATTCACACCCTGATTCTGCACCATGTCAAAGCATATGTTGCGGAAGTGCTCGTAGTAGAGAGGACCCGTCAGCGCAAAGCCGCGTTCATTGGTTTCAAAACGGCCGTTAGCGGCAGCAAGTCGCTTTGGTTTGGGCTCACCGTAACCACCCCATGGTGAAATCCACACACCGGGTGCAGCTCCGTAGCTGGCGGCGCAGCTCTTGATGTTGGCAAAGCCTTCTGCCATTTCACTGTGGAACTCCCAGAGGGTCTCAATATCATCCCATCCATCATCCATGATGAAGCTGTCGATTTTTACCTTGCGCTTTTTCACCAGCTCTTCGCCCATGCTTGTGATGGCATCAAGGGCTGCTGCTTCGCTGTAGCGGTTGAAGTGACCAATGTCGTACCAAGAATTGTAATTGAGGTTGGTGGCAAAGGGGCGGGCGCGCTGCTCATTGAGGTAGTCTTGCTGAAAGCGACGGCGCAGCTGTCCAGCTTCGCAGAAGCCGAGAACCGCGGAAAAACGTGCGGTGGTGAGGCGCGGTATATTGGTGCTGCGAGACAGGCAGCAGCGCAGCCCTTGGGCTGTTACTTCTCCGTAGCTGGAGGGGTTTTCTATACCTGCAAAAAGTCGCTGACCAGCGGCAACAATGGGCGCACCCTTTACTGTGCCCTCCACACGTGCCTCAGGGGCAGCGGTGTCCAGCAAGCAAATCTTGCGCAGGGGCATGGCGTATTGGCTGGGCGTGATGTCCAGACCGATGCGTACATAGCGGCTGCCCTCACGCAGCTCTGCCCACCACACAATTTGGTCGCCGCCTAGGGGCATGACAAATGTTGCAACAAGGCGTTGTCCTGCGCGGCGTTCTACGAGACGGCGTGCATCTGCCTTGGGGGCGATTTCTTCCAGTACGAGGCTGCTGCAAGGAATATCAAGTGCTGAAATCACATGTGAAGACTCTGCAAACTGCTTCATGGAGCAGGCCTCATCTATCTTCTCATCAAGCACTGTGAGCTCAAAAATAGAACGGCTCAGGGGGTAGCTGCGACCATTGATTTTATCTTCAATGCAGACAGAGGATAGATAGGAACCAGCCACTTGGGCATCCAGCGTGATAAAGGAATTGGCAATCTTCATATGAAATAAAGGGGGGGGATGACTGGAAGCGTAGCACGGCTTCCCTAACAATTCAAGCTTTATCCGCCAGCTTAATCCGGCAGCTTGTTTTTCAGGCGTTCTAGCTTGATACCCTCTTCCAGTCCTCCTATTTCGTCCAAGAGGCGTGAGCATTCATTGTACAGTTCATCGTAATCAATAGGTCCTGCTGTTTCTTTCTTGGTGTTGGGGAAAATGATGTAGGAAACGCCCAAGCTGGATACCGCACGTGCGTAGACACGCGCCTTGGGGTTGATTTCTTGGCAGAGGCGTAGGGAGGCTTCACCGCTTTTAAAGCGCGGGCCGTAGTCGCCCACAATGGCGGGGTAGGCCTTGTTTTCTACAATGACAACAACATAGTCACCCGGTGCGGGCTCATAGGCGCTATTGCCTTCTTTGAGGGTGAGGGGGATGACAATAAAGGGATCATAGTCTGCCAGCAGGAAGCTGTATCGCTTTAAGTCAACAATGACGCGCTTTGCATGGTCTATGGAGGAGGCACTGCCGTTTTCCTTCTGTAGTTTTTTCAACCTCCCTTCCCAGTGGGGCAGTAGGGGGTTGGGGGTGTTGCCCAGCTTGCGCCACTTGTAGGAGGTGGTGGGCTGGTAGAAGTCGCTGTTGCGGATGTGCTCTGGCATTTCAGGCAGTCTGTCACCGTCAGAGCCATCAGAGACAACATCCATGTCGGCCTGTATCCAGACAATCTTGCGCTTTGTCTCGGGGGCTTCTATTTCCAAGATGGTGTCGGTGTCGTAGAAGTTATGCTTGGTGAGCAGACGCGAGAGGCTAGCAGCCTCCTTGCGAACGCGGTTTTTCTTGTGCGTGTAGAGCGACTGGTACCATTGGGAGACCTTTGCCTTCTTCATGAGACCAGTGAAGTTCTTTAGCGTGTAGAGGAGCTTGGGATTAGCGATGAGGAGCTCTTCGCCCTGCGCGGCCTCGGGTAGGGCTAGCTTCATCTTGATGTCGAGCACATAGCTGTCTCTCTTCTTTCTGTCCTGCGCAGCGGTGCTTCCCTTGGTGAATTGGATGTTGGAGAGTAGGTTGAAGCCTTCTTTGATTTCGTTGACGGTTTCATAGCTGCCTGTCTCCAGTCGCCATGGCATGACTGGTGGGAAGGGGGGGAGCTGTATGTCAGGTAGTCCGTGTAGGTCTTCCATGGGGTTCCAAGAGCGGGAGCTGATGTCGGGTGTGGGTGGCTCTGGCTTGGGTTCAGGCTCTGGAGGAGGTTCGGGTTGAGGCTGTTCTTGTACAGCTGGGCTTGGCTGTGCCTTGGGCTGGGCTTTTTTCTTTTCTACCTTGCTGGTGGCAGGGGAGAAGAAGAGGCGATGGCATGTGCGTGCCAATCTCTCAGGGTAGGGGGTTAGCAGGGATGCGCCCGCGAGGACGATTGAGAGACCGAGGCAGCTTTTGAAGAAGGTGGGCTTCATGTTTTGTCAGCAAGTTGCGAGACGCGGCGAGGTCGCATGGTGAGTATGAGTCGCTGCACCCAACGCGGTGTGAAGTGCATGAGTAGGGCAAAGAGTTTTACCTTGATGGATGGGAAGTAACGCGCTTTGTTGCACTGCAAGGCGCGTAGTGAGCCATTGACGACTACTGCTATGCTTGTGCTCAAATAGTCCTTACCAGGTACGGTGTTGCCTGTGTATCCATCGCGGCGTGCTGTCTCTCCAAAGCCTGTGTGTACTGGGCCAGGGCAAACAGTTAGGATAGGTATGTTCTTGTCGCGGCATTCGAGGCGCAAGGCCTCACTGAAGGCGGAGACGTAGGCCTTTGTGGCGGCGTAGACGGCAAAGTCTGGCAGAAAGAATTCTGATGCCAGTGAGGAGATGTTGATGATGGCACCGCCCTCTTTTTCCATCTGGGGGAGGAGGGCATGGGTGATGTCGGTGAGGGCGACCATGTTCACCATCATCATCTGCTTGTTACGCTGGGCATCGCTGTGGGCAAACTCGCCGTAATCACCTAGACCTGCATTATTGATGAGTAGCGTGTTGCCACTGCATGGGGCAGAGAGTTTTTCAATGAGGGAATTGCGTGCAGACTCATCTGCTAGGTCGCAGCAGATACACTCCACTTCTATTTTTTCAAAAGCAGCTTGCAGTTCTCGTTTGAGGTCTTCAAGTAACTCGACACGTCTTGCGACAAGAATCATCTGGGAGCAAGACGCGCCAGCGCGTCTCGCGAATTCCATACCAAAACCAGAAGAAGCACCTGTTATAATCACACGCTGATACCACATGCTGGTTATCATGACATGATAATTAGAGTGAGGCAAGCTTAAAGTGTGTGTGTTGGGTCTATTGTTAGGTGGAGGTGCGCTGCGTCATTTATAGCAGACCGAAGCTGTGCCAAGAGGCACGCAATGATGAAGAGGCGAGATGTCGTATATCGAGAATTATTAAGTTAGTCTTTGCTGCTAGGCTCTCGAAATAATCTTATCATTTCTATAGTGGTATAGAAAGTTAAGAAATCTAAAATAAAAGGTACCCACCAGTATGCAGAGAAATCATCGTGCGGGTAGATAATGAGAGCAATCGCACCTAATGTAGGCGCTAGTATAACAAGAGGCGAGGGCGATGCTGTATACCTGGTTTTTCCAGTAATTTTATATAATAGCCACGAATACATTATATTCCAGTTACACATAATGCTAGCAATTGAAAATGCTGCAAATATGACGGATATTATTGTCAAGAGTATTTTAAATAATTCGTGCATTAAGCTTCTGCGGGTGTGATTTGCCCAGACCCACTCGGGACTCTGTCCCAAGACCCTGCCAAAGAGCGAGCTCTTTGACATCTATGGAACGCTCTCGCGTGGTAGTGAGGCTGCTTTTATGCTTTTTCCATTGCCAGAACGCAACGTTCTGCTACCTCTTGCCAGTTGGGGTAATGCGGGCAGTGGAAGGCTATTTTTCCGTCGTAGAGGCTGTTCATACGCTCGATGAATGCGGCTTCGTCGTCGTTGTCAAAGAGGTAGCACTCTGGCACGTTCTCGCGTATGGGCGGTAGGTTAGATGCGAGGGGTGCTACTCCCTGCAAGAGGCTTTCCACTGGCGGCATGCCAAAGCCCTCGTAGTCGCTTGCGTAGATGCTGACGCGGCATTTTTCTCTTTGCAATTGCAGGAGTTGCTGGTAGGGGATGCGCTGCTGGTTGCTCCAATACTCGCTGGGGAAGCTGATGCCTTCTGCTAGTTTTCCCACGGCATGCAGGGTGATGTTCTCTCTGTCGGCTCTCTGCTGATGCCACGCATGAAGGTAGCGCAGGGTGAGGTCTGTTCTCTTGTGCGGGTAGGGGGAGACATAGCAGATGATGTCGCGCCCTGCGTCTGCTGGTGGGGCTAAGGGGGGCTCGTCAAAGCCTATGCCGACGACGCTGACGGGGGCTTTGCTGTAATAGTGGAGGAAGCGTTGCTTGTTGAATTGTGTGGAGGTGAGGATGAGGTCGGCTACTCTCAGGGCGCGCTTGCCCAGTGTGGAGAAGTAGATCATCTCGTGCCTCGGAAAGGGGCTTTCCTTGGCGATGGCCTTGCCTTGATAGTATTCCCAGTTGAAGTCATGGACGTAGCAGGCTAGTTTTGTTTTGCCTAGTCGGGGGAAGTAGGGAGGGAAGCCCTTGGGCAGTAAACACCAGTCGGGCTTGATTGCGCGTATGGCGCGTTGTACCCCCCATTGATCCCAGATGATGCGTCCAAATCGCGAGGGGACTGGCTGCTGTGCAAGGTGTATGTGCAGTTTGCTGCTGTTGAGGGCTTGGAGGCTTTCTTGGCATTCTGCGTTACCTAGGATGTGTAGTTCCTTGATTCTCTCGTTAGCAAGAAAGCCGCGCACGAGTCCCATGGAGACGTTGAAGATGCCTATGGATTTTGTGGCTACAAAGCTTTGGTCGCTGAGGGAGATGAGGAGTTTCATATCTGCTGTCCTGTTCTAGCTGGGTTCTACCCAGCGGCCATGAGATTTGATGAGCTCGATGAGGCGTTCTACCGCTTGCTCTTGAGGAATATTGGTTTCCACAGGGTTGTGCCCGACGTAGAGGTTGATTTTGTTGGCAGCTCCACCCACGTAACCAAAGTCCGCATCGCTCATTTCCCCCGGTCCGTTGACAATGCAGCCCATGATGGCGATTTTGACGCCTTTGAGGTGACCTGTCGCAGCGCGTATTCTGGCGACTGCTTCTTGGATGTTGTAGAGGGTGCGTCCGCAGGAGGGGCAGGAGATGTACTCTGTCTTGCTGATGCGTACGCCTGCTGCTTGCAGGATATTGTATGCGAGGAGGACAGCTTCGCGTGCTCTGCTCTCTCGGCGTATGAGTATGGCATTACCTATGCCGTCACAGAGTAGAGAGCCTATGTTCACGCCACCTGCCAGTGAGGGGGAAAGCTGTGGGTTTTCCTCTTCTGGGTGCAGGGTGTCTTTGAGGAGTATGGGGTGGCGGGCTTCTATTCGCGCTGCGAGGAGGCGGAAGGCCTGCACCACGGGCATGTCTATGCCGTCCTTGACGGTGACCAAGCAACTTTCCACGCCCTGTAGTGCGTCACAGGCGGCTTGATCTCTAGGATCTATTTCTGTGACCACACCAGCTTCGTAGCTGAGTTCTGTGGCAAAGTCGCCCATATTCTCATTGGCGAGGGCGATCACTTGCTCTGCTGGTTGCATGACGCGCACGGCCTCATGTCCACCGAGGGCAATGCCCTGTACGGTGATGTTGTCGCTTTGCCTTTTTTGGTAGACAAAGGGGTCAAAGCTGGACTCCGCGGAGATAACGCAGCTACTGGGTTGCTTGCTGTGTTCTTGGTAGGGGGCGGCTAACTCAAATCCTGGTGCAATCTCGTATATGGCATCCTCCGTCAGGGAGATACGCAGGGTGTCTCCTATGCCATCCGCCAGCATAGAGCCTATGCCTATCGCGCTCTTGATACGCGCGTCTTCGCCTTCACCTGCCTCTGTCACGCCGAGGTGTATGGGGTAGTTCCAATCGTCACCCTTTTCTTGCAGTCGTTTGACTAGGAGGCGATAGGCGGCAATCATGACCTTGACATTGGAGGCCTTCATGGAGAAGACAAAGTTGTGGTAACCCACCTCGCGCGCGACCTGCGCAAACTCCAGCGCGCTCTGCACCATGCCCTCGGGTGTATCACCGTAGCGATTGAGAATGCGGTCAGAGAGAGAACCGTGATTAGCACCGATGCGCATGGCGCGTCCATGTTCCTTGCAGAACTCTGCCAGCGGGGCAAAGCCATCGTAGATACGCTCTAGCTCCATGGCGTATTCCGAATCGCTGTAATCGCGGGATTCAAAGCGTTTTTTATCCACAAAGTTGCCAGGGTTGATGCGTATTTTTTCCACCCACTTGGCGGCCTCCATGGCAGCACTGGGTTTGAAGTGAATGTCCGCCACGAGGGGGACATGTATATTTTGCTGGCGCAGAGCCGCAACAATGTGCTCCAAGTTGGCAGCATAGGTCTTCGTTTGGGCAGTGAGGCGCACAATCTCACAACCTGCGTCGACCAGTCCCAAAATCTCTTTCACGCAGGCATCGGTATCCAGAGTGTTGGATGTCAGCATGGATTGAATGCGTATAGGCTGTTGCCCACCCATGGGCAAGTGACCCACCATCACCTCGCGGGAGATACGGCGTTGGTAGCAGAACAAATCAGGACAGTGAAAGAGACTCATGAAATAAGTGTAGCGCAAAAAATCCGCTAAAGCAAGCCTCTAGCATAGGCGTCGCATCTTATAACATTTTTTTCTACTTTTTGTATTGCACTAGCTCAATAAGCTTGCTAGAGTGCGGATAGTCATGTATGCCCTGTTGCTTGCGGTAATTTATATTTCCTTTGTCGCTCTTGGACTGCCCGATTCGTTGCTTGGATCTGGCTGGCCGTCAATTCATAAGACCGTTGGGTGCAGCTTTGCTTATGCAGGGCTGGTGTCCATGATTATCTCCATTGGGGCTATCACGGCCAGTCTCACCTGCGCGCATATGCTGCGCTTTATGAGTACAGGGCGACTTACTGCATTGAGTGTGTTTGCATCCGCGCTTTCCTTGATGGGCTTTACCTACTGCAGCTCTCTGTGGATGCTTTGCCTCATGGCCATTCCTTATGGACTGAGTGCGGGTGCGGTGGATGCGGCACTCAATAACTATGTGGCGCAAAACTATGCAGCAAAGCATATGAACTGGTTGCATGCCTCATGGGGTATAGGTGCCAGCCTTAGTCCAGTCATCATGGGTATCGCTCTGACCACGACAGGGCAGTGGCAGACGGCTTATATTGCTGTATTCTGGTTTTTGATTGTACTGACCGTTGCTATTATCTTTTCCCTGCGCCTACGTGGTGTGGAAGAGCAAAATACGGGCGGTGATGAGCGCAGTCATCACCGCGTGCTTCCCCTGCGCGAAGCCCTGCGCATCCCAGGGGTGAAGCCTGTCATCATCACCTTTGGTGCGTACTGTGGTCTGGAAAATACGACAGCTATCTGGGCGGCGAGCTTTCTGGTGAATGAGCGTGCTTATAACGCGGAAGACGCGGCCTTCATGGCGGCACTCTACTTTGCTGGTATCACCGGTGGGCGCGTGTTGTCTGGCTTCTTATCGAGCTACTGGGGGCATAGGGCGATGATTTTTGGGGGCATAGCGGTCTCCTTTTTGGCTGTGTTGCTCTTGTTTTTTCCCATGGGGACGCCCTTGATGATGGGCAGTTTTTTGTTGTTGGGTTTGGGTAGTGCACCTATTTATCCAGCCATTATACATTCTTCACCCCTTTGTTTTGGCAAGGAAACTTCGCTGAGCCTCATTGGTTATCAGATGGGAGGTGCCTACATAGGCTCATGCCTAATGCCTCCTTTCTTTGGTGCGCTGGCAGGCGGTCTGGGGCTAGGTATAGGGCTGGGGCTGGGTATTTTCCCTATTTTCCTCCTCCTACTCACGGCGGTGATGTTCTTCTTTTATAGGGTGACGCGTGCGCCAGATAAACAGCTAGAGAGTTAGTTTGCTATCTCCTGCAGTTAGGGGCAAATTATAGCCCTATGAAGACAACTGGAATCATCACAGCAATCGTGCTACTCACCATGGGTGCCATGGCCGACGATCACGCAAAACATGAAATGACACAAGCTATGAAGGACTGCATGCCCTGCGCCACACCTGATGGTGTTGTACAGGCCTGTGGCCAAGAATGGCTGGACATTGATACCCTCACCATAGAGGCAGCCAATGGTGACCCCATTGCGCAATACACAATTGCCTATCTGACCGATGATGGATCAGACATGCCAGCAAAGGACTGCGCGGAAACCTCTGCCAGTATGTACAAAGCAGCCCTGCCAAAGCTGCACGCAGAAGCAAAGGCTGGTAATGGTGCCGCCTGCTTGGCTCTGGCGCATATGTACCACACTGGTTCTGGCGTAGAAAAGAACCCAGAAATGGCAAAGAAATTCATCGCTATGGCACATGCTGCTAAGGATAAGCCCGCCTGCTGCGGTGAGTGTAAGAAGTAAATAAACCTAGTATCCACAAAAAAAGCGACTGGTAGCATCTACCAGTCGCTTTTTTTGAATGTGCCCTTTTACTCGCTTGCCTTAAAGTTATAAAGCGGCACTATCCTATCCATGATTTCCACGGTGGGTGTGATGTGCTTCATAATGCTCTCCATGCTCTTGTAGGCCATGGGGGCTTCGTCTAAGGTGGCTTTGCTCACGCTGCTGGTGTAGATGCCCTGCATCTGCTGCTGGTAGTCCTCCATGTTCAGCTGCTTGTGTGCGGCTGTTCGGCTCATGAGTCGGCCTGCTCCATGCGGTGCGGAGTTGTTCCAGTCCGCGTTGCCTTTCCCTCGACAGACAAGGCTACCATCCCTCATGTTGATGGGGATGAGCAGTGTTTCTCCCAGCTGTGCAGAGACCGCGCCCTTTCGCAACATCATCTTGTCTGTGTCGATGTAGTTGTGCGTGGTGGTAAAGCGGCTTTTCTCCCGCAGTCCCATTGCGCTGAGTATGCTTTCTGCCATGGCTTGGCGGTTGATGTTGGCAAATTGCTGGACGATTTTCATGTCGTGCAGGTAGTCGTCAAAGTGTCCTCCGCTCACGTAGGTGAGTTCCTTTGGGGGGAGGGCGTTTTGCCTAGCTTTGCGCTCTGCGAGGAAGGGACCAATTTCTTGGTGGCGATTGGCGGCTTTGAGCTCTTCTATGATATTCGCGGTGTCGCGCTCTAGGCTTCCATGGAGGCTGTCTAGGGCTTGCTTTTGGTAGTATTCTGCTACTTCAACGCCCAGATGACGGCTGCCAGAGTGGATGACGAGGTAGATTTGCCCATCCTTGCCCTTGTTGAGCTCTATGAAGTGGTTACCGCCTCCCAGTGTTCCTACACTGAGGCGGGCACGTCCTAGGTTGACATGCTTTGCGCAGCGTAGTTTTTGCAGGTCTACGCTGTCGGCTAGGGGGTGAGGGCTGTTGCGTATGCTACGCCCAGAGGGGACGTGACCATGTATGGCGAGGTCGAGTTGCTGTAGGTCAATATGATCTTCTTCTAGGAGAATGCTTTCCATACCGCAGCCTATGTCTACGCCTACCATGCCAGGGACGATTTTGTCTATGATGCTCATGGTTGTCCCAATGGTGCAACCCATACCAGCATGGACATCAGGCATGATACGTATTTTGCAAGGGGCGAAGTCGGCTTGATTGCACAGGGTTTTGATCTGTGCGCGTGCGGTGTCTTCTAGTTCATCGCAGTAGCAGATGGCTTCGTTATGTTTTCCTTTGATGGATATCATATTTATGAGAGTATTTTCTTTTTTATGATTGTCAAGCGTAAATCTTGTACTATAATAAGAGTATATAACTCCATTGAAATATGAAATTTGCCATAATTCTTTTTGCCCTTAGTATTTTATCTCCCGTGGTGCACGCTTTGGAGGATAAGGCGATTGATGTGACTCGTATTAACAAGAAAGATGACATGGGTACGACTCCCTTGATTCTCGCTATCAAGGCTGGCAGTTATTCTGCCGTGGAACGCTTGCTCAAAAATGGTGCAGACCCCAATCTCATCTCGGATGGAGATGGTTGCACGCCCCTGATACATGCAGTGATGTCAAATATGGATGTGCATGACATGGCGGCAACGGTAAAGCTGCTTATCAAATCAGGTGCCAAGGTGAATGGTACAGTCCAGATGCCCAAGATGCCCCTTGGAGATGCATTGAGTGTGGGCACTACTGCGCTTTTTGTCTGTCCCGCCTTGGAGATAACGTATTGCCTCTTGCAAAATGGGGCAGATATCCATCACAAGGACAGCAATGGCATGGACGCATTGGCCACGGCTATTGCCTATGGTGATTTCCCAAAGGCAGAGCAACTGATAGAGGCTGGCGCGAATGCAAAGCAGCGCGATGAACTGGGCAGAACCTTCCTCATGCAGCTGAACTCCGTGGCGATTGAATCAGGGCTAGAGGAGGCCGAAAAGTTCATCATCTTGTTAAAGGCGCAGGGGCTCGACATCAATGATGTGGACAACAAGGGGCAGAGCGCTCTGCATATCATTTGCTCTGTGTACCACTGCGACCACTTAACCCCGCTGGCAGGGCTTCTCATCAAGCATGGTGCCAAGGTGGACATCAAGGATAAGCAAGGAAAGACCGCCTACGACATCGTTAAAGCGAACAAGAATGCCAAGACCTTACCCGCACTACTCTTAAAACAACAATGAAAACAACATTGTTACTATTAACTGTGCTCCTAGCAGCTTGCACTCAACCCCAGCAGGTGGAGCAAATTGTACCAGAAGTGGTCATGACTCCTGAAGGCCCCTTTGAGCCCTATGATTACAGTGAGACGGAGGATGTTTTGAAGTCGATGCGCGAGGATTTGGTGGATTATGCCCGAGAATATCCTCAAGGTCTTCTTATGAAGACGGCACTTAGCCCACTGGAACGCAAGGCCTTGGCGTCGGTAAAACCGGGCGATGTCAAGGGCTATTATGCCACCCTCTATGATGGGAACTATGGAGAAGAGTCCCATTCTGACATCATTGCCGTGCTGAGTGCCGCCGACCTGCTGGCATTATCAAAGGCGAAGGCTTATTTGGGAAGAGGCTCAGACCAAGACGACTGTATCTTTATCAGCTTGGCAAAGCCAGATGGTGGAGAGATGGATTTTGATCTCTCTCTCTTTTATTCCGAGCCCGATATCATAGTCATCTCGAAAAAGGACGAAAAAAGTGCTAGCTATCTGCGTTGCGCAGTGAATGATGCTAAATTATGGAAGAAGCTGCACCGCGCCTTGGTAGAAATATGATGCAGCAACGCTTCCCATAGACCTCTAGCTATGCTAAGATAGGCGCATGGAAATCATTCTCTGCGTCGCGGGAAAACCTGCGCTCTCCTATGCCAAGGAGGGCTTAGCCTTCTTTGAACAACGCCTGCGCCCGCTGGGTAAGGTGAAGATTCAGTACCTCAAGGCGGGCAGTAGCGAGGAGGTCTCAGAGCGTCTGCTTGCCGCCAGTGAGGGAGCATTGCGCATCGTCATGGATGAGCGCGGGGAACAATGGACAACGCGCCAATGGGAGGCAAAGGTACGCCACTGGCAGCTGCATTCTGTGAAGCGCGTGGCCTTTCTCATAGGCGCAGCGGATGGACACACGCAGGAATTGCGCGACAAGGCGGATGTGCTACTCTGCCTCGGTAAGCACACGATGCAGCACGAGCTGGCTTTGCTGGTGCTCATGGAGCAGGTGTACCGAGTGCACACCCTGCTCGCAGGATCTCCCTATCATAGGGACTAAGCGGGACTAAGCACCTTTCTTTGCGCAGCTAGATACGGACTCTATTCTTGTGTAGCCTGTGACGAGGTAATGCGTCAGACCCTCCACTGTACCAAGGATGGGAACATTGTGCTCTTCTCTGATTTTGAAGAGGTCTTGCAGATGCGCATAGCCCCATGGGACGAGGGCGAGGTGGCAGCCAGCATTTTCTGCTGTGTGGGCATCATGGATGGAGTCGCCTACTAGCATGAGCTCTTCCGTCTTGACCCCCCAATGCTGCGCGATAAAGTGCAGTGCAGCTGGGTCAGGCTTGCGTGGGAAGCGTCCTTTTTCATAGCCTATGACAGGGCTGATGGGCATGCCACAAAAAAGGGTAGAGACGATGGCGCTGGTTGCTTCATGAGGCTTGTTGGAGAGGACGGCGATGCGTGCCCCAGCGGCAGAGAGCTTCATCATCATGGGGAGCACACCGGGGAAGATGCGTGTTCCCTCCGCTTTCCATGTTTCGCGGTACTCTCTGCGGAAGGCATCAAGCAGGCTTTCTATCTCCTGCTCAGGGGCGAGGTCTCCTTCTTTGTAGCCAAGGGCGAGGGAGCAAAGTTCCTTTGCACCGCGTCCTATCATGTGACGTACGTCAGAAGCCTCCAGCTGGGCTTTGCCTAGCTCTGCCAAGGCAGCGTTGAGTCCCGCTGTGATACCGGGGAGGGATTCGACTATGGTGCCGTCGAGGTCAAAAACGATGTGGGAGTATTTCATAGCTTAGTGGACGTAGCCGCGTTGTGATTCATTGAGGAAGGTGATGAAGTGGAGTAGATGCTCATTCTTGCCAAAACGCTCATGGGTGCGCAGGCTTTCTATGCCCTCTGTCATGTTGCATCCCTTGTGCAGGAAGAGTGTTTTGTAGGCTTGCTTGAGGGCGCGTATGTCCTCTTCGCTAAAGCCATGTCGCTGCATGCCTATGCTGTTAATAGCGCGGACGCTGGGATGGTGACCTTCTACGATGGTGAAGGGGGGGACATCCTGTGTGACGCGTGCGCAGCCTCCGATGAGGGCGTGGCGGCCAACGCGGACAAATTGGTGCAGGGCAGCAAAGCCCGAGATAATGGCGTAGTCATTCACTTGGCAATGACCCGCTGCTGCGGCGTAGCCGCTGAAGATGCAGTGATTGCCTATGATGCACTCATGCCCGCAATGTGTATTGACAAGAAATAGGTTGTGGTTTCCTATGATGGTTTTCGTCTCGGGGGTGGTGGATCGGTTGATGTTGCAGTTTTCGCGGAAAACGTTGTAGTCGCCTACTTCTAGGAAGGTGGGCTCGCCTTTGTACTTGAGATCTTGGGTCTTTTTGCCGAGTACGGCAAAGGGGAAGAACTCATTTCCTCGCCCAAATTGCGAAGGTCCTTCGAGGACAACGTGGTTGTGTAGCACGCAGTCATCGCCTAGTTTGACATGAGGGCCAATGTGGCAGTAAGCACCTATGGTGACGTTATTACCTATTTCTGCCGTGGGGTCAATGATGGCGGTGGGATGGATGTTTGACATGTGAAGAAGTTTTTGGGGTGAAAATTTTTAAAGATTTTAGTTGAGGCTGCTACTTGATTTTTTCTTGAGACTGTAGAAGAGGATCCCTAAACCTACGACTACCAATCCAAAGGAGAGATACTGCCCACGGGTGAATCCCATCCAAAGAGCATTGTCGGGTTCGCGATAGTACTCGCAAATGATGCGACCAGCTGCGTAGAGAAGGGCGAAGAAGGCACAGAATATGCCAGTTGGCGCTTTTTTCCACACGATGCGCAGTATGAAGAGGATGAGGAAGATGATGAGGCCTTCTGCTAGTGCCTCAAAAAGCTGGGAAGGATAGCGTGGGGTGAGAAAGTGCCCCAACAGATTGCGCACGGGCTCGCTGCTGCGGCTCAGTTCTATGATGCTGCCGCCGACGTTGTTGGGGTCTATGGGAGTGGGTGCGATGCTGGCAATGGCATGATACATCTGTGCGTATTTCTCTGGAGAGAGTTCACCTATTTCTAAGGGGAACTTCATCGCAATGGGGTTGTCTGCGCTAGCAACGCGACCATAGAGTTCTCCGTTGATGAAGTTGGCAACGCGTCCGAAGAAGATACCAAGCGGTGCGACGATGGCAAGACCATCTGTCAGGGAGAGGAAGGAGACCTTGTAACGTCGCGCATAGAACAAGCAGACCAGCACAACGCCTATGATGCCGCCATGGGATGCCATGCCGCCTTCCCAGACGCGGAAGACCCACAGCGGGTCAGAGGAAAAGCCCTCCCAGCCATGCTGGGGCAGCCAGTAGAAGAAGAATTCTCCGAATCGTCCGCCTACCAAGACGCCATAGATAGCTACCGATGTGACGAAGTCCATCAGCTTTGCCTCGGGCATGGTATAGAGCTCTCTGCGTGAGAGATAGCGCAGCAACAGGAAGCCGAGGATGAAGCCCATAACATAGGCTAGACCGTACCAGCGCAGTGCTAATATGCTGTCTGGAGAGCCAATAATGATGGGATTGAGGTCGTGAATATAGGTAGCAAGGGCTGTCATAGCTGCATCTATACTATCACGGAAAAGGGCATTTTGTGAACAAAAAATTGCGATTTTACGCCCTGAATACAAAAAAAATCGCCTTTCGCGTAAGTTTTTCTCGCCAAGACGGGGTGTTTTCGTGTATAAGGTATAAGAATTCCCCCTCACAATTATCATGAAAAATCTATTCAAATCTCTCGTTGTCGGCGCACTTCTTGCAAGTGGTGCTATGGCTCAGGATACTACTTATTCGACAGCTGTTCAGGTTGAAGTCAAGTCCTCTAAGGTTGAGGTTCATAAGCTTCCACGCCTTGTTGGCACCAATCCCTTTGCCGCTATGAAGGTGAAAGCACCCAAGTATGATTACGTTAATTCTTGGCAGTACTTTGCCTTTCCCATCAAGGTGGTAGGTCGCGCTAAGGGTGAGCAGGTGCCCGCCTATGTGCCAGAGCTGGATATTGTTCTGCATGTGCGCTTTGCACGTCCAGATGGTACAAGTGTTCAACTCAAAAAGAACATGACCTTTGTCAATATCCCTCTCGATGCAGGTAGCAAAGAAGGCGTTGCTAAGGAAGTCTACATTGGTGCTCTCATTGCCCCTGAGGATGCCTTCCTCATCGCTGGTGATTTAGCGGGCTCCAAGAAGGGTGACCTTGACGGCATGATCGAAGCCATTGCAATTGAAGCAAAAGCAGGAGGCGAAAGCGTTATCAAGCCTGGCACAAAGCCAAACTTTGAAGTAGGATCACGCAAGGTGACCGAAAACTGGTGGAAGCGTAGCGCTGAAGCTAACTCTGGCGGTGCAAAGCTCACCGCTGTTAATGAATCCCCCTACGCTCTACAGTATGCAGGATTGTTCCCTCAGATGCGCCCCATGGTGGCGGCTGCGCCCGTGGCTGCACCTGCACCTGCACGTAGCGCTAGAAGCAGCTCTTCTGACGATGATGATGACAAGGCTTCTAGCAGAAGCACACGTTCTTCTCGTTAAGAAGAATGTATCTTATACATATAATTTTTTTATTACCAACTGAACGACCAAAGAAATATGGCTGAATATAAAACAACGGTAGCACTGGAAGTCGGTGCGCAAAGCGTGACGATGGGGGTATTCACCCCACGAGGAAAGGGCTTTACGCTCTCTCGCTATGCGCGTCGCGATATCGTGCTAGATCCGCTGGAGGAGGGCATGCGTATAGATTACGTTAGCTCTGCTGTGACTGAATTAGTAGAAGAACTCAAAGTAAAGGGCAGTGATGTTCGCAGTGTTGTCTCTGGACAGCAGGTGTTCATGCGCTTTATCAAGCTCCTCGTTCTCGATACAGATGATATTGATGAGCTTGTAGGCTTTGAAGCTCAACAGCAAATTCCCTTCCCTCTCGATGAAATTGCCTACTCCTACCAGCAGTTGGGCATGACAGAAGAGGGAGAGCGCGAAGTTCTCCTCGTCGCCATCAAGAAAGAGGTTCTCGATGAACTGCATGAGCAGGTTCAAGCGGGTGGCCTCAAGGTGCGCGGTGTTGACTGCTCTGTCACCTCTCTCTACAATGTCTATCGCGCATGCTACCCCGATGATGGTGAGTGCACGATGATTCTCGACATTGGTGCAAAGACAACAGATATCATTTTCTCCGAAGGAGAGCGCTTCTTCACACGTTCCGTAACGGCAGCAGGCGGCTTTGTCACTAGCGCAATTGCCCGTGAACAGAAGGTGAGCTTCCGCGAGGCGGAAGAGCTCAAGGTGAGCATGGGTGCTGTCTCCATGGGTAATGGTCACACAGATTCTATGGAGCCTCAACAGGCTGCACTTGCGACCACTATTCGCAATGCGATGAATCGTCTTGGTACGGAAGTCCAGCGCACCATCAACCACTATCGCTCCCAGCTCAAGGGCACTGCTCCTAGCAAGGTTCTGATTTGCGGTGGCGGCTCACGTCTCCCCTTCACGCTGGAGTTCTTGCAAGAGACTCTCAGTCTGCCCATCGATTACTTGCGACCCTTGGAAGCCTTCTCTCTCGGCTCCCATGTTGATCCTGAGGCTGTAGAGATGGACGCAGTCTGTCTCGGTCCTATCGCAGGTGCCGCTGTAACAGGTGCAGGTGTGGGTGAATTCTCCATCGACCTTGTTCCTACAAGTGTTCAAAAGGATAGAGATGAACGCGCCTTGTTGCCCAAGGTAGCCCTTGCAGGCGGTATTGCCCTTGCTGGTGCAGCCTTCTTCACATACGCTGCTATGGATGCTGCTGATACTACAGCTAATTACCTGAAGACAGCAGAAGCGAAGTACCAAAGCGATGACTCCATGAATAGCAGAATTGCTACCGCAGAGGGTCGCTACACGAAGTTGGAAAAGGATCTAGCTGATTTGCTTGAGCTCAAGCAGGCTCGTACAGCCTACATTGACATTCTCAAGATGGTTATAGACAAGACCCCTTCGACGAAGTATTGGTTCACCGAGTTCTCTCCCATGATCAACTATGATATTGAGAACCTCGACCTGACAGGCCCCACACAGAACATTCAAGGCGTCAAGCTCATTGACATGACACGCAGTATCAATGGTACTAGTGTCACCGCCATCAATGAACCTGGTGAGGTGCTCAATAGCAAGATGAAGAACAAGGCACCTATGGTGAACGCTATCTATCTCAGCGGCTACGTGATTAAAACACCTGGTAGCAAGGATATCGCGCATCAAGACATTATCCGTGATATTGTCAGCCAGAACTTCGACAACCGCACAGCGGGTACGCTCTTTGATCTCGATGCTCAGAAGGTGAACTCTAATCTCAACAAGTACTTCCGCTTCATTTCCTCCAAGGATCTCGGCAAGGAAAAGGAACTTGACTACGTGGAGAAGTTCATGATAGTCATGCCCCTCAAAGAACCTATTGCCTACCCTGTCAAGCAGGAGAAGAAGTAAGCTAGAATGAAACTCAATTAAATACCATTTTCTCCCATGAATATTAGTGAAAATAAGAGGGTAATAGCCCTATCCGCTGTCTTCGGTATCGCTTTTTGCGGTCTGATGTACAAGGGTTATGGATCTTACTCCGACGCAGAGGCGAACAAGATAAAGCTCGCTGAGATGACCGCAGCTTATGAAGAGTTCAACGGTGCGGACTTTGCTCCCACCCTTCCCAACCTCAAGGCGCTTGTAACTGCACGCGAAACATTGCAAAAGACCTTTGATAGTGTCGATTCTTTGATGAAGGACTACCAAAAGGCCGCCTCCGATGCCACCGCTGGCATCAATGATGCGCCCGCCTTCCAAAAGGCCTACACGGACGCTACCAACAAGCTTGCAGCAAAGGCTCAAGAACAATCTATTATTTTGGCATCTCCCGCGGCAAAGCTGGGTCTCGGCGACTACAGCACAAAGCTGGCCAATATTGATCATGTGCCCTATTTGGCATTCTTGCTGGCAGCAGTGAACAACGCCGCCAATGTGGTGATGGATTCCGACGCCGCCGTTGTGGAAAAAATCTACTGCGCGCCTATACACGAAGATCTCTTGGATGCGAAGAAGTCAAAGCGTCTCGGTGTTTACACGCCGCTGCGCTTTGAGATATCCTTCAAGTCAAAGCGCGCTGGTCTTCCCAAGGTACTCAATAGCCTCATGAGCGATAAAAAGTTCTTCTACAAAATCACGGGCCTGAGTGCTGCCTCTAATATGGCTATCCCTCCTGCAATGTCCTCCTTCCAAACGGTGGCTATTGATCCCAGTGAAGTGGTCGCAGAGGGTGAAGTTGCCCCAGCCGCGTCTCTCTCTTATGAGCAGGTTGCCCGCCCCTTAACAGGACAGGCAGAAGAGTATGTCCATGTTCACCTCGTTATGGAGGTGCTCTACTTCAACAAACAAAAATAACCAATACCCTCTCATATTATGGCAGATAATTCAAACTTTAGTCAAAAGTTGCTCGCGACAGGCGTGGTTTTAGGCCTCGTTGGTGCTCTAGCAGGGGGCTACATGATGTACTCCTCCGATGTGAAACCAGTCGAAACGAGCATTAGATCGGGCGGCTTGAAGCAAAAAGAGCTCACAAAGCAATCTGACGCGCTCTTGGACTACCTCAAGACGGACCGTTCTATCAAGGATCACTTCGCCCCAGAAAAGGCAGCTGATGATTCTGATCGCATGACCTACTTCTTCTTCTCGCCAGAGCTTTGGCAGATCAAGACAGCAGAGGGCGAGACCGTCATTGACGTGCTTGATCCCAAGGCTACTTCCATCCACTCTGATATCCCCAATATCTGGTTTATCACGGAGGGAATAGGCGATGCGCTGAGCCGCTCCGACGCACTCACTCTGGACACAGATGGTGATGGATTCACCACACTGGAAGAGTACCAGAACAAGACGAAGCCCAAAGACAAGAGCAGCTATCCTCTCCTTATTGGAAAGACAGAGTTGCCCAAGTTGGTGGTCAAGGATGTCACAAAGACCAATTCCTACATCACGACTGGCTCTTCGCTTGCCTACGCAACAGAAGCTCCTGCCGAAATCAAAATCGGTGTTGCCGCGTCCTCTAATGCACGCCCCACAAAGGAAATCACCGTCAAGCCTGGCTCAAGGTTCGGCGTGACCGAGGGTGAGCCAGAGCGCTTTGTTGTCATCGGCTTTGTTTCACGCCCCTACACAGCGCATGGAACGGAGACTCCCGAGTTTACAGTACATATCCGCGACACGAAGCAACCCCGCGAAAAGAGTCAATTCTACATGCGTGCAGGTGCTCGCCGCTCCAATGAGGCAGAACGCCCCGCAGAAGAGCAACGTGGTCACCATGTTTTTGATACAACAGCCACCTTTGAAGTCACCGCAGGTTCTGCCCTTGGCACGTTCTCAGCGCGCTTTAAGGCAGATGTTGGCGTCCCCTTCACTATTCCTGGCCATGATGAGACACAATACCTCATTGAAAATATCGATGAAAATGGTAGCGTGAATATCGTTCCAGTTATAGCGCCATCAGCTGATGGTCAACAAGATGAAAATAACAAACCAACCCCAATCAATATCCCCAAGTCAGAATAACCTAATGCCCGAGGTGAAAAAAATACAGTTTTTTTCAATTGTAGACTTTACAAAACACCTCGAGCATGTCATAAATATAACGTTACCATGAACCGCGTACCTCTCAATCAATCGAAGAAAGTTGTAGCGCTCCTCGCCATTGCTGCCAGCTGCCCATGGGCAAGCCTTCCAGCAACAGCTCAGCAAAATGCAGGATCCTACTATCAGCCCCAGATCGTAAGCCGTGAGGCAGCCCGTCGTCAAGAACAGGCTCGCCAAGCGATTATTAAGCTGCAAGAAGGCCGTGAAGCTTATGCTTCTCGCAGCTATGTAGAAGCTCTCGAACTCTATCGCTCTGCATGGGATTTGCTTCCCAAAGCCCCCGCCACTGCACAGCAGCAGCAGGTAATCATCGACCATATCGGTGATGCTTCTATCGCTGTTGCTATGGAATATGCCAAAGTGGGTCGCTATGATGATGCCGAACAGTTACTCCTCGAAGTACTGGAGCGTCAGCCAAACAACAAGCGTGTCAAGTTGGAGTTGGAGCGTCTCAATGATCCTATCCGCAACAATCCTGCGCTCACTCCTGAGCATGTCAAGAATGTAGAAGAAGTCAATCGTCTCCTCGTCCTCGGTGAATCCAACTATCAGTTGGCCAAGTACGACGAAGCGAACAAGACTTTCGCTCGTGTTCTTGAGATTGACCCCTACAACAAGGCCGCTCGTCGTGGTCAGCAGCGCGTGCATCAAGCCCGCTCTGAATACTACGGTGTCGCTCATGACAGCTTCCGTGCAGGTGCTCTTGCAGCGGTAGATGCAGCATGGGAAGTTCGCCTTACAGCTGAAGATGACGAAACCGTATTCGGTGCAGTCAACCAAGGCAGCGTTCTGTCCGAAGCACAGATTCGTAATAATGATTCTCTTGACACCCTGCGCATCGCACAGGTGACTCTCGAAGAAACCCCTCTTGAAGAAGCTCTCGACTACCTCCGTGCAGAAGCACGTAAGCAGGGTCTCAGCAACTTGAACTTCGTTTACGAACCACCAGTCCCTCAAGCCGCTGTTGTTGAAGAAATCACTGAAGATGACGTAGACTCTCTCGATGGTGATGAAGAAGATATCGAAGCAGGCCCAGTCGCACTTGTTGCTCCTGTAGTTGATCCTACAATCCGTCGCATCAATCTTAGCAACGTTGACGGCCGCTACCTCTTGGGTGTTATTTGCGACCAAGCAAACTGCTCCTACCGTGTAGACGACTACGCTATCATCATCACCCAAAAGGGTGCTAACCAGACAATGGACACAGAACGTTGGACGGTTGCAGCTGGTTTCTTTGGTGAAGGCAGTGAAGAGGAAGATGAGTTTGATGACGACGAGTTCGGCTCAACCGCTAGCAAGGCAAAGCCTGGTATTGATGCCATCAAGGGCTTGGAAGCTAAGGGTGTAGAGTTCAGTGGCAAGGCACGCGCTAGCTACTCTCGCGTAACAGGTACACTCACCGTACACAACACGGCAGAAAACCTCGCCCTCGTTCGTGAAGCAATTCTCGACTATGAGTCCACCAATCCTAACAAGATGTACAAGGTGCAGGCGAAGTTTGTTGAAATCACACAGACAAACGAAGAAGAGCTCAGCTTTGACTGGGTTATCAACCCCTTCTCTGTCTCCAATTCTGGTGACATGTACCTCGGTGGTGTGAATGCAACGAGCTCCGCACCTCTTCGCAATACTTCTGACTTTGTGACAAGTGGTGGTTCCGCTTTTGCCAACAATTTCAATGGCAATGGTAGCTTCCCCGTGTCTAGCACATCCACCAACAGCAATGTTCCCGGTCTGGTGACAGGTGGTCTCCGTTCTGGTACAGGTGCAGCATCTGGCAGTGTTCTTGATGATCTTTTGAGCGTTGGTTCTACACATGATGCCGCTGGTGCCGCAGTTGCTCCTGGTATTATGTCTCTTTCTGGTATCTATGATTCTGGTTCTTTCCAGATGATTATGCGCGGTCTTTCTCAGAAGAAGGGCGTAGACGTGATGTCTGCACCTACTCTGGTTGCCCGTAGTGAAGATCTCCAGTGGACTCCTGCTCCCCTTGATCAAGCAACTGACCTATCCGAAGATGAAGGCGCTGCGAAGATTGAAGTGATTCGTCGATTCTACTATCCTGGTGCCTACTCTGAACCACAGCTGCAAGACGGTAATACTGGCAGCGGTGATGGTACTTCCTTCCCCATTGCTACACCAGGTACACCTGAAGACTGGCGCGTAGAAGACATCGGTATCAGCTTCCGCTTTAAGGTAGCACCAGAATCCGATCCAAGTGTGATTAAGTTTGAACGCTTTGAAATCCGCGTTGTGGACTTTGACGGCTTCATCAACTATGGTTCACCCATTACTTCTGCAGTTGCTAACGATGCGGAAATCCAAGACGTTCTCATCACAGAAAACCGTCTCGATATGCCCATCTTCAGCCGCCGTTATATCAACTCCAACCCAACTGTTGCTGATGGTCACACTATCGCACTCGGTGGTTTGATTGAAGATAACATTCAGAAGGTTGAGGACAAAGTGCCTATCCTTGGCGACATTCCTCTCATCGGTACTCTATTCCGCAGTAATGTAGAATCTCACATTCGTAAGAACCTTGTGATCTTCGTGACCGCAGAAACGATTACACCATCTGGTGCGCCTATCCGCGACCGTAGCAGTGCTGCGGCAGGTAATAGCCCCAGCCTTTTCCCAACAGATGACGGTCTCGAATAAAGACCAATCTAGGTAACGGTTTAAATAAGATTACGCCCGAGTTCGTTTACGAGCTCGGGCGTAATTGCGTATTGGGAGAGGGGAAGGGGAATGGGGGAGGACGCTTCGCGTTGGCGACGGTAGAGATGTGTCGCGTTATCGCGCGCATTGGCACGCACTCGGGCTTTGCCTATTCAAGGACATAGTCCTTGATAATCCCTTCAACGCTACGCGCAGGGAGAAGGTTGATTTTATTCGGGCAGTTCGTCCAAGAACTGTCTCTTCGCTCCAGCTGGTAGGGCATGCATGAATCGTGCTCCGTAGCGCTTTCCAGTAATGCGTGAGTCCAATAAGACGATGATTCCCTCGTCGCTCTTGCTCCTGATGAGACGCCCTGTTCCTTGTCGGAATTTTAAGATGGCCTCAGGTAGCGTGTAGTCAAAGAATGAGCTTCCTCCCTGCTCTGTGATTCTCTCGCAGCGTGCTTCTGTCAGTGGGTTGCTAGGTGATTCAAAGGGTATTTTGGTGATGATGACGTTACTCAGGGCTTCGCCTGGTACGTCCACGCCTGTCCAGAAGCTTTCTGTGCCAAAGAGGACGCTACCTATGTTTTTCTTGAATTCCTCTACCATGCGTCGTCTGTCGAGTTGCTCTCCTTGTACGAGCAAGGGCCAGCCTTTTTCTATACAGTGGGGGCGTAGTCG
>CAZRZE010000001.1:10513-41595 GCA_964604535.1 uncultured Akkermansia sp. | reverse complement strand
CCATCTTCGTCTTTGCAGCAGGTCTCTCCTTCTTGGAAACAACCTGTAACCCCTTTGTCCTCTCCATGGGACCGGAGGCAACAGGCATCCAGCGACTCAACTTTGCACAAGCCTTCAACCCCGTTGGTTTGATGGTGGGTATCTTCCTCGGAAAATTCGTCATCCTCTCCCAGCTTGACCCTGCGACCATTGAAGAACGCAAGGCCATGACCTCTGACGCGTTGGCAGCCATACGTAATGCAGAACTC
This sequence comes from uncultured Akkermansia sp., assembly GCA_964604535.1. Classification (GTDB taxonomy): domain Bacteria; phylum Verrucomicrobiota; class Verrucomicrobiia; order Verrucomicrobiales; family Akkermansiaceae; genus Akkermansia. The sequence goes on along the minus strand of CAZRZE010000001.1, from coordinate 41,347 downwards.
TATTGGCTCTGCGCCCCATACATCCTGCTCATCATCATAGCAGTCGTCATCTGGGCCTACTTCCTCAAGAACAAATCAAGCATCAAAGACGAGGGCGAAGAACTCAACATCAAAGACAACTTTGCTAGCCTCCTCACCAATTGCAACTACGTCTTCGGTGTTGTTGCCCAATTTGCCTACGTAGGCGTACAAACATCCATCTGGACATGGACCATATTCTACGTCCAAAAACTCCAAGGAGTCAGTGAAGCCGACGCTGCCACCACAGGCATCTACGCCATCACCCTCTTCATCGTCATGCGCTGGGTCTGTACAGGTCTGATGCGCATTTTTGCACCAGCAAAGCTCATGACCCTCTTCACCCTCTTGGCAATAGCCCTCACCTTTGGTGCTATCTACCTGCCAACAGGAACAGCAATTTTCTGCTTGGTCAGCATCTCTGGCTGCATGTCCCTCATGTTCCCCACCATTTATGGCATCGCCCTCAAGGGTCTGCCCTCCTCCGAGGTCAAGCTCGGTGCTGCTGGTCTCATCATGGCCATTGGTGGTGGTGCCGTCATCCCCAAAATCATGGCCCACTCCTTGGAGTCAGGCAACCTCAACTTCTTGGCACCCATGTTTGAAGGTGAAGTAGCAGCTGCACGCACCAGCTTCTTCATCCCCGTGGCCTGCTTTATCGTCATCCTTGCCTACGCATGCTTTGCACTGCGTCGCAAATCAGCATAAAGGCTAAAACACAATCAACAAAGCGCGCAGAGGAACCTTTCCCCTGCGCGCTTTGCTGTGCATGCGTAATCACTTGAGATTCGCAGCGAGAAGCTTTATCCAGCCTTGACTTTCGGAGATTTTATTGCTAAGATGTTACATAGTTATCATGTTATCTTTTTCTCGTCTTTCAAAATTTCTCATCTACATTGCCTTTCTTCTCTTGATTTTTGTAATCTGGATGGCATTCAAGCCGCAGATTTCAGATAATCAGCAGAACGAGAACACACATCTACAACCAAGTAACCTTCTTACCACCCTTTCTAGGGAGCAGGACGAAAGCATAGGGTTAGGGCACCTCATGCTCCAAGAAAAAAAGGAGACAGAGCAAAAACTCCAACAGCTCAAAGCGCGCTGCCACCAACTAATTGTAGGCATCTACAGCAGAGACTTCGCAAACCTATTCCACCTCAGCTATTATTGCAGCAAGATAGCAGAGTTGCAGCAAGATTGGCAAAGCGATGAGAAAAACTTCCAACGCTCCAAAAAGCGAATCGCAATGAGTCTCAAACGACTTGAGCAATTGCAAAGAGCCCTGAAAGAATCACAAGCCTACCTCATCCATGACTCTGAGCAAAAGGCAGACTATGAACGCTGCCTGCAAAGCTGCCTCGACTTGCAGCAGAACTATGAACAACATCAAGCCATCATCAATCAGGCAGAAGCAGAATTCAAAGCACTGGGCGAGACTATAAACCAGCTCAATCACTACGCCAACGGTGATAGTCATGATGATGAGCAAAATGGACAACTAGCCCAACGCATCGCTGACGGCATGCTATCGCCTAGTACCATTTACCCATACTTTTTTGCAGGAAAATTGAGCTTCTCCCAATTACAAGAGGACTTAGAGAGAGAGATAAAGCAAAAGCTCTTTGAGCCCGCTGATGAGGATTTTGGACGCGCGGGCTTAGTGCTTTTCTATGTGATAGCCACAGCCTCTGTCTGCCTTCTTCTTATCACGAAATACACCAAGCGTATCTGCACAACAAATCGATCTCGCGCCATGCTCACCCCTCTACGCTGGTTGAGCCTGCTGCTGGTGCTCTATATTGCCTCACCCTTCTTGCCGCAGGGCTTTGTACATCTCGACACAATGGTCATCATGGAGTATGTTTTCTTTGTCACCCTGTTTTATGCGGCATTGGGCATAAGTTTTTACTCTATCAGAGTGGAGAGAGGACTTGCGCTCTTTACACCCTTTGTCGTTGCAAATGGATTTTGGCTGGCGATGAGCTCCCTGCTGCTCGGCGGGACATTACTGGAACTCACCGCACCCTTCCTCTTCCTCGCCTGCGCCATCTGGATGGGTCTCAAACTGAGAAAAGGCTTTCTGCATCTGCGCGTCGGGCTACGTGTCATCTCCATTATCTGTATCGCCACACTCTTTTTGGGCTGCTTGGGTAGCTTTTGGGGCTATGCCTATATGATGATGTTACTATCGCTCTTTTGCTTTGTCTGCATCATCAATTTCTTAATCATTATCAACCTCAGAAAGCTAGCGCGCATGGTCTTTCCCTACATACTGCGCACGCGCCTCTTTCAACAGTATGGAGTCTATCCAGCCATATGGCTAAAGCTGATTATCAATTACCTCATCACACCTGCTGTCTTCTTAGTAATGATATGGTATGGGCTGCTGTGGCCAGCAGATTGCTTTGACTTAGAGCATTACTTGCTGCACTGGATGGATCATAACTTTACCTTCTCTAGCATCATACGCGTTATATCAGCCAATCGCGTACTCAGCATCATCAGTCTGGGGATAGCACTGCATGCAGCTATCAAAATCGTGCAATTCACGCTTACAGAGCTTTACAAGCAGCACAAGCACGCGGGGCGCATGCTCACCCTATTCACCCTCGGTCGCATGGTAGCATGGGCAATCTACGTCATCATATCCTTGCACATACTGCATGCCGATTATAACAGCCTGCTCGTCATCATGGGTGGTATGTCCGTGGGCATAGGCATTGCCCTCAAAGACACCATGGATAACCTCGTCAGCGGCCTATCGCTCATCTTTGGTCGCTTGCGCCCTGGGGACATTGTAGAATGCAATGGCATACGTGGCAAGGTCGCCAATATAGGTTACCGCACCACCTCAATAGAGACCATGGATGGTGCTATACTCGCCTTCCAGAACTCCCAGCTCTTTAACCAAGATTTCCGCAACCTGACGCGCAATCATGAGTTCCAGCGCAATGAGTTCATCATAGGTATTGAGTACGGGGCAGACGTAAAGCGTGCGAGGGATCTCATCATGGAGGCACTAGGAGACATGCGCACACTCTCCCCCACGCAAGTGTCGAAAGTGCTTCTCTACGAGTTTGGTGACAGCTCTGTCAACCTCCTCGTCCGTGTCTGGGTACCAGCAAAGGCCCGTACTAGCACCCTATCGGAGGCCAGAGAGCGCATCTACGAGAGCTTTAACCAACACGGCATCACCATCCCCTTCCCCCAAAGAGATCTACACATTATAGATAAAACAGGGGCAGAATGATTCAACTACTTTTTCAGCGGTCGTATGAGGAGAGTTTTCTCCTCATCGGGGCTGTTATAAAAACCACCAAATAGCCTCAGCAAAGCATAGCTCATATAGGGACTCGTACCATTGTTTTCGCGCTGAGCTTGAAAAAACGCCCTATCTGCGATGGATCGCTTGATGGGCGCACCCTCTTTAATAGCATGGTAAAGGGCATCATGCAGCAGGGAAGCCTCCAGATCATTGTAGCGCGTTGTGCCCACTGATAGACCATCCCAATGGTAGTCCTTTGTCAGGAAAAAATACTCCCCCCTCGCCTCCATAACAAGAGGATGTGGTGGGGTTGGAGAGTAGCCCTGCCAGTAACCCAGATTCACCCCAACGAGCTGCCAGCCCATGGGATATTTATTACGCAGGCAGTATCTATCATCATACTCTGGGTCATAGATATACCAAGATTCTTTTTTCTTTCCCTCATTGATAATGAGGCTATCAAGCTCATGACTAATGAGGCTATCAAAAAAGGAACGACAGCTCGCTAGCTGCAACAATCCTATGATTATGAGGAAGTAGCAGCGGAGTTGTCGTGTCAGTTTCATTACTTCTCTTGCTGCTTAGCTAGCTGCGCGGCTATGCCTTTGAGGAAGACCTTTTCCAGCGAGTTACGCGCTGGCTGGCAATCCTCCCAGCTCTCACCTGCCAGCTCTCGCATCTGGGCGAGCAGCTTTGGACTCGCGTCTTTGAGGGTGATTTGCTCCCGCTGTTCATCGCGCGTGAGCTCCTCTATACTGCCCTCCGCAATGAGGCAGCCTTGGTACAAGATGCCCACGCGATCGCATATCTCCTGCACCTGCTCCAAGAGGTGAGAGCAAAGAAAAACCGTAATCCCCTGCTCTTTGAGCTTCAGAATAATGTCTCTTATATTGCGTGAGCCTATAGGGTCAACGCCAGCTGTGGGCTCATCAAGCACGACTAGGCGAGGATTCTGAACAAGAGCCTGCGCCAAGCCTATGCGCTGCAACATACCCTTGGAGTATGTGCCCACGCGGCGATTGCCTGCATCGGTCAAGCCAACTAGATCTAATAACTCCTCCGTGCGCTCCTTGAGCGGCTTGCCACGCAGGCCGCAGAGACGTGCATAAAAGCGCACAGTCTCGCGACCTGTGAGGAATTTATAAAAATAGGGATTTTCGGGCAAGAAGCCCACTTCCTTTCTATTCTGCGCGGAGGTAGCGGGCTTTCCAAATACCTGACAAGAGCCCTCATCGGGTCGCAAAAGCCCGAGGAGCATCTTCATGATGGTGCTTTTTCCCGAACCATTGGGACCAATGAGTCCGTAGACCATCCCCTCTGGTATGGTGAGGCTAACGCCCTTCACCGCGTAAACAGTGCGTACGCCAAAGGAGCCTCGGAAGCTCTTGTGTACATTCTGGATTTCTGCCGCATTCATGCTAGAAAGAAAAGCGCAAACATGTGGTGGGCGATTAGGATTGCTGCTCACCCATGAGGCGCAGGATGCTCTTCACCATCTCCACACCCTTTTCATAGATGACAACGCGCATATTCTCGTTGGGGGAGTGAATTCGTGCGTCGGGCAAGTCCATGCCCACAAGGAGGGCATCCTTGCCCAGCACACGGGAAAGCTCTGTCACAATGGGGATAGAGCCACCTTCTCTGACGAGGACGGGGGCAACACCAAAGACATTTTCCAGCGCGCGCTGCGCGGCCTTGCCGTAGAAAGAATGAGGATTGCTGATATAGGGCTCACCCACATGACCGGGGATGAACTCCATGGTGACATTGGCGGGGCAATGCTTTTCCAAGTGCAGCTTCACACAGTCCATCACGCGCATGGGGTCTTGACCAGGTACGAGGCGGCAGCTGATTTTTGCCAAGGCATGGGAGGGGATAATGGTTTTTGAGCCCTCGCCTTGGTAGCCACCGGAGATACCGTTAAGTTCAAAGGTAGGGCGTGCGTAGACGCATTCTGCGCCGGTGAGTCCCTTTTCTGTACGCAGGGCAGGTACGCCTGTGAGCTCTGCCATTTCGCGGTTGCTCATACCAGGCACACGGCTCCAGTTCATGCGCTCCCACTCTTCAATATCCGCTACACCATCGTAGAAGCCATCAACGGTGATGAGATTATTTTCGTCAAAGACAGTGGCAATCAACTCGCAAAGTGTTGTAATAGGGTTGGCAACAGCGCCACCAAAAAGACCAGAGTGCAAGTCCATAGCAGGACCTGTCAGCTTTACCTCAAAGCAGCACAATCCCTTGAGACCATAGGAAATAGTGGGCATATCCTCTGCCACCATGCCCGTGTCGCTCACCATGATGATGTCGCAGTCCAGCTCTCGAACAAAGTCGGGGTCTTTTACCGCCGCAAAAAGAGTCTCACTGCCGCGTTCTTCCTCGCCCTCAAGCAAGAAAGTGATATTGAGAGGCAGTTGACCATCTTCAGCCAATATCTCCTGCACGCCATGAATAATGGCCATGATTTCGCCCTTGTCATCCGATGCACCACGCGCATAGATACGTCCATCGCGGATTTCTGGTTCAAAGGGGTCACTGTCCCACAGGTTGATGGGATCTACAGGCATCACATCATAGTGACCATAAATAACGACAGTGGGCTTGCCCTCAATATGAGGACTCTTTGCCACCACAATGGGGTGGATAGCAGTCTCATGCTTTTTAGTTTCAAAGCCGAGGGAGGCTAGTTTTGTGATGAGAAAGTCCGCGCAATTGCTCACATCTTGAGCATATTGAGGCTGGGCAGAAACACTGGGAATACGAAGAAAGGCAAAAAGATCGTCTAGTTTACTCATATGTTTCAATATTACACATTCGCTCCCCGAGTGGCAAGCAGAATTCCCGCGCGAGCTGATGTATAAATATCATTGTGTCATGATAGAGAAACATTCACCTTTCTATCTTGACATGATAAAAGCGTCTGATATAGTTGGGAAATGTTTAAACACACACTTCACAGCATACTGGCCGCAGGACTTCTCGTCGGAGCGGTTTCCACAGGCTTCGTAGCAGACACAGCTGTTGCTAAGCAAGAAAAAGCAGAAGAGCTTACAGAGGTACAACAAATCATCCGTGACCTCAAGTACCTCACCAAGACAAAGGTCAACTACAAGGCTGACTTCTTCATCCTTCTCAATTCCGCTAGCTGGTGCCCACCATGCCAACGCGAAATGCCCCATATCGTTGAAGCATACAAGGAAATCCTCAAGAGCGGCAATGTAGAACTCATCCTCCTGAGCGCTGACCGCGATGAAAAAGCAGCAGTAGGCTTCCTCACCCAGCACAAGGGCAAATTGCCAGTCGTCATGGGCACACCCCCCATCCCTGGCTACGTCAAGTCCAACGGCGTACCCAACGCTACCATTATTGACAAGAACGGCAAGACCCTCAAGAACGGTCACGGCAGCATTGTCAGAAGCTGGAAGAGCGTCACTGGCGCGAAATAAAAATTCCAATCATCAGGGGTATCTCTCAATCTAGAGGGATACCCCTTTTTCTATGAACATGAAGCTCATTCTACCCCTCCTCATACTAGGCAGCCTCTGCGCCCCGCTCTGCCCCGCGCAGTCCAAGGAAAACAGCCCCACACAGGACAGCGCACAAAACATGAAAGCCCAGCTCAGCAAAATGAGCTTCTTTAACGCGCAACCCAACACCAAGGCGCAATACTACATCATCCTGCGCTCTGCTAGCTGGTGCGCACCCTGCCGCAGAGAACTGCCAGACATTGTTACCATCTACCCCGAAATCAAAAAAAGCCAAGCAGTGGAGCTCATCCTCTGGAGCGCGGACAAGGACGAAGTCTCTGGCAAAAAGTTTCTCACCGACCACAAGGCCAGCTTCCCCGGCACCATGAAAATGGATTCGCTGGAACAGCATATGAGAAAACACAGCGGCATCCCCCACGCCTATGTCCTAGACAAAGACGGCAATATACTTTACCACGGAGACCCAAAACTCATCCTTGAATGGAAAAAATACACCCTCGACTTCCACAAAAACAAAGCCCAACTCCAAGAAGAAATGAAAAAGGCAATGGATAAGAAGAAGAGAGGAACAGGTGGCTGATATTCCCCACTCTAACTGGCTTGCCATTACCTGCAAGATAGGCTACACTATGGTGACAGAGCAGACATGTCACGCCTCAACCCCAGCCAGCAGCGCCACCTTGCCATCACCTACGAGATTATTTCTTGCTGTCTGGCATTTTGCGCCCTCATTTTGGCAATTATGCACTTTATGGGAGTGGGCACAGGTCTCAGCTACCTTGCTAGCTCCCTGATATACTTTTTCTTTCTCTTTGACTACGTGGTAGCCCTCTTTCGCTGCCCCACTTGGCAGGCAAGAAAGAAGTACATACACCAGCATCTATGGGAGTTTGTCGCCCTGATGCCCATCAACCTCCTCCTCAGTGACCAATCACTACGCCACCTCTTCCAGTTGCTACGCAGCATAGCTTACTTGATGAGGTTCATGAACCGCGCGCGCAACTTCTTTGACACATGCGGATTCAAGTACGCTCTCGCGCTCTTTTTCATGCTCATAGCAGTTGCCGCATGGGGCTTTCACTACTTTGAGAATCGCAGCCTCTTTGAATCGGGCTGGTGGGCAGTCACCACAGTCACCACAGTGGGCTACGGCGATGTCGTCCCCGTCACCGCAGCAGGAAAACTCATCGCCATAGGACTCATGGGCATAGGTGTTATTTTCATCGGTTTGATAGCGAGTACCATCACCACCTTTATCACCAAGAACAAGACAAAGGAACATACTCCAGCCAATAGCCGTCAAGCCATTATCGAGCAGGTCAAGCAGGAGATTGACCGCCTCGACAGCCTCAGTGATGAAGACATAGACACCCTAGCGCGCACGCTAAAAAGCGTACGCAAGCCGCGGGAGAAGCAAGGCGACTAGCCCTTGCTATGCTTTGCCTCAATCTTTTTCACCAAAGCGCGCATAGCCTCAGCCGCTAGACGGCGTGACTCCTCGTAGGTCAGCTCATTCAATCGCAGCCTTGCAACAATAGGCTGGGCGTTCTTCGCCATTTCCTCTCTGATATTCATCCCCATGAGGGCGATAAAATAGCTAGACTGGCTATCCATCAACAGAGCTATAGCGGGATATTGAAGCGCCAGAGCATCCATTTTCTGCTTACGCTGTTCCTTGACGCTGGATTTTTCCTCCTTGGTGCTTGTAGCTTTCATTTGATTGATAGCCTCTATTTCAATAGTCTCACAAGCCTTCAAATAATCCTTCACCTCTTCTGGCAGTCCAGCGCTGGAAATGTTCTGTAGCACATGCAGTGCTAACTCAAATCGAGTCGTATCTGTCTCCGTCGCATTGGCCTCCAGATAATCCGCTTGCCCTCTGATACCAGCACAGGTAAAGCGAACAAGAAAATCGCAAAAAGCCGCATCCTTCGCATAGCCCTCCGCCGCCTCATGCACCGCAGGCGGAATGGCTTCACACTGAGCTTCAGCCGCAACAAGAGGAAGAGAAAGACCAAGAAGAAGAAAAAGTGATTTCATCCACCAAAGCTACCATTTTTCTCTACCCAAGACAAGTGTGAAATTCTGGCAGAATTCTTTTGCTTTACATTGCGGGAGATATGCTTTAAATAATGATGATGAACGAAACATTAGAGTGCATTAAATCAAGGCGTACTTGCAGAAAATATTTGCCAGATCAGATTACTGATGAGGAGTTGAATGCGGTTTTGGAGGCAGGACTTTATGCGCCTAGTGGGATGGGGAAGCAGTCGCCTATTTTGATTGCGACGCAGGACAAGGAGGTTATTGCTCAATTGTCTGCTATTAACACGGCCTTGTGGAACAAGGGGAAGGATGCCTTTTTTGGGGCTCCTACGGTGATTAGTGTGCTGTCCAATCCCGAGATTTTGCATACTTTCCAGCTGGATGCCATGGCATCGGTGACTAATATGTTGCTGGCTGCGGAGGCTCTGGGGCTGGGTGCAGCCTGTATCTCACGAGCTAAACCAACTTTTGAGTCAGAGTACGGGCAATCCCTCTTGCGTCAATTAGGTATTGATGCTGCCTATGTTGGGGTAGAGCATGTCATCTTGGGCTACAGGGATGGCGGCAAAATTGATCCTCCTGAGAGAAAAGAGGGCCGCGTCTTTTTCCTTTGATGATGAGATTATTTCTTACTTGTAGTCTATTTTTGACTGCCGTGTTACTGTGCAGGCTCATCATGCTGGGTAGACGACGCGGGCTTTTTGATTATTAAAGCACCGTTGCTGCCTTGCGCTACGCGCAATATCGAAGTCAGCAAAAGGCGCGCATCCTTGCTATCAAGGATGCGCGCCTGAACTTTTATTGGCTAGTTAAGCTATTTCTTAGAATGTGAAGCGATAGCCCATGGTGCCATTGACATTGCTGTATTGGTCACGTACTTCTACGCTTGCATCCATGAAGAGTATGCCTGACCCATTTCCTACAGGGATGTTGAATCCAGCTCCTACTTCAAGGCCAACGGCGCCTGCTTCTGATCCCTTAATGTTGCCCGAGGCTGTTTGTCCTACAAAGCGTACATCGGTTTCTGTATAGCGGTCACCTGCATCCAACTTCAGCATGACATGCGAGGTGAATGTACCTGTGCGGTTAAAGGTGCTTTCACCGATCTGTGATTCAAAACGCGCTCCTAGGCCAAAGGTGACGTAGGTGTTGTCTTGTGATCCAACGTCCAGTGCAGCATTGCTTCCTGTTTCCGTGTAACCGTCTATGCTTGCGTGTACAAGTGAGAGGTTGAAGACGGGCTGCAAGCTCATTGTCTCTTCTTCGTCCAGCGCGTAGTCGTAGCCCAGTTCATACATCAAGCCTATACCCATACCGTCGGTTTCACCCTGTGTGGCGTAGTTGCCTTCTGTGAGGGCTACTGTACGATCAAGGCTTGCTTCTGCGAGGCTGATGCTTGCCAAGAAGGTGTGACTCCAACGATTGCTTGTGTAGTTAGCAAATGCTGTGAGGCTGTAGGTATTAAGGTCGCCTTCGGCTATATCTGCGGCGTCGCTATCCAGTGTACCATAGAGGGTTGTCAGGGCGAAACCTAGCGTTGTTTCGGAGCTTACTGCAAAGTCAACCCCAAAGCTACCACCCCAGCTGCTGTACTCATGTCCAGATGCTGTACCATCTGCATCAAGTCGGCTGAAGCTGCCTTCACCTGATATCCACGCGTTGGTGATAACACCGTAGTCGTCTGCGTAGGGGTTGGCGGCTATGCTTGCGGTGCGGTTACGCACGTTTTGCAGCTGGCGTTCTACGGCGGCTAGCATGGCTGTTCCCATGCTGGTGACGGAGGAGCCTGCAGTGGCTGCGGCGATGCGGTCGGCATCAGCACCTATGGCTGTATTCATTGCACTGATGGCATCGGCGAGGTCGCCTGTCTGTGTGCTGAATATCATGGGGCTGAGTATCTTCGCGCCTGCCAAACCATTATGGCTGCTCACCTTGGGTGCGAAGCCTTCGCGGTTGAAGACGATGGTAACCTGACCTTGGCTATTCACGGTAACTCCGCTAAAGTAGGTCGAGTACACGGAGCCCTCTGCAAAGGTGATATCCTTATCGGTGGCGCCTTCGGCGTTCACGTTAAAGATGACAAGGTCTTGCGTGGTATCGACATTACTGAGGTCCAGCGTGGTGACGCTGGGGTCTACCTGATCAATGATGATGCTAGAGCCAGACATGGTGAGTTGGCTGGAGTCAGAGAACAGGTCTATGGCGTTATCAGGATCGTAGTTTGTCTTGTCCAAGAGGTTCACGAGGTCTGTCGTATCTACTTGGAAGTGGACGGTGCTGTTGGTCAGTGTGGATGTATTGAGCACATTCAAGCCTGTCTTTTCAACATATATGGTGCTTCCTGTACCACTCAGTGAGGCGACGTTGTTCGTAGCATCAGCTGCGTTGTAGCGCAGGGTGATGTCAGAGCCTTGGTTGCCTACTACGGATACTCTATCATCAGTGATGATGGAGGTCTTGCCGTCAGCCTTGGTTTCAAAGGTGGTTGCACTGCTGTAGCCACCGTTGTATGTACCATTGCCTACGATGAGGTGACCTTCAACTTCGTTGGTTTCAACAGAGGAAGCGATCTGGTCTATTTCGATGTAGCCAGTGCCTGTCGCACTCAGTGAGGCGTTGTCAGCGAGGTCAGCTGTGCCTATGTAGGCTTGACCGCCATCTCTTACGATGAACTGGGAGTCGTCGTTTGCATCCAGTTGCTTCACTTTCTCTGCGGCACCGCCATCAACTGTGTTAGTCGCAGTGTCATTGAGGGTGAGTTTGTTTGTCACTTCGAGACCTACTGGGTTTGTCAGTGCTCTGTTGGTGGTAGTTGTGGCTAGAACTGTTACGCTTGATGCACCATCTAGGGTGATGTTTCCAGCTGTCAGGCTGCTAGCATTGCCAGTGTAGCCTATTACGTCGCCTACTGTCAGTACCGTGTCTGTCAATGTGGCGTTGGTGACGCTCATGCGACCGCCTTCGCTCACTTCGATGTCTGCGCCAGTAGCATTCAGGTTATTGATACTGATGCTGCCTGCCACCTCACTGCGGTGTACATCCAGCTCTGTTCCATCTAGTGAGAGGCCAGAGAGGGCGCTTTGCTTCGCGTTCTGAAGTGTTGCCTTACCGCCTACGAGGGTAAGCGTGCCTGTACCCATGGTTTCGCGTAGCACTGCACCGTGGATGTCAGCGGGTTGTCCGCTCAGGTCGAGGGTGAAGTTTTGGTCTACTACGACGGTGTCAACAGAGTCGAGCACGCGGTAGTTGACTAGCACGCCTCCATCTGCTGTTGCCGTGTAAATGGGCTTGATGGCACTGGGGGAGCTTTCTGCAAGTCCTTCGCTGGCGGCAAAGTTGTTGCTCACTGTCCAGATGCGATTGGTGGCTTCACTCAGTGTGAATCCTAGTGTTCCGCCGTCATCTGTGTAGGTGATGTCCATGCCAGATATGATGAGGTCTTGGATTTCTCCAAGGGATTCTGCGTCCCATGTGACATTGCCCCAGCTCAGCGTGCTACCACTGCTGATGAGGGAGTATGTACCATGACCTATACCGATGAGTTGATCATCCAAGCTCAGTTCAAATGCGCTACCCGCCGTTTTGCCTTCTATGCTTTCTACACTGAGTAGAGCATCAGCTGTATCGACTAGGTCACCATTGAGTGTGAGTGTCTCTGCATTGATTGCGCCGAGGCTATTCTCCTTGCCGTCAATGATGAGGTCTGTCACAACAATGCTGGCTGTGCTTTCACTACCATCATCTGTAAGGGTGAGTGTTACAGCGTCAATCTCACCTGTTCCGCTCAGAACACCAATATGAGAGTTCTGTTTCAGAGAAAGTGAGGAGGTGCCATCTAGATCGACATAATTCTGTTGAAGAGTGTCTATTGTGACCAATGCGCCATCAGCGATATACAGAGCGCCAATACCTGTGAGGGTGTTGATTTCATATTGTAGGCCGGGATTGGCGCTACGGAGATTGACAGTGCCTTCATTTTCAATCGTTCCCAAGACCTCATTGACTTGACTAATATCTGTAGCTCCAACACCTACGTAGAGTGTGTTAGCTCTATCGATTTTGAGTGTCGCACCCGCAGTGATGTCGAGATAATGTGTAAACAGGTTACCAGGCTGCATGCCACCAGAGGGGTGCGGTTCAGATGTGAGGTGCATCACTGTGCCCGCATTGCTAATGGTTGTTGTGCCTACGATATCAATATCGTTGGATATTGAGAGCACTCCATCGGTGTGGGCAAAGGAATCTGCCGTAACCTTGCTACCAGAGAAGCTGTAATCGCCCTGCACACGCAGTTCGCCTACCACCTTATCTCCTGAGACTTGCACAGTCATAGATCCTCCGCCTAGGAAGAAGGCCGTGTCACCTGGTCCTGGTACTTCACCATTCCAGTTGGCGGCACTATCATCCCAAACACCCGTCGTGCTCTGCCAGGTGTTACCTGTGATAGAGAGCGTGACGGAAATCTGACCTGAGTCATCCACACCAAGGATGTAGCTGCGGTTATCTATTTTCCAAATCTCGCCAGTTGCAGTTGCATCGGCAAAGCTCAGGTCAAAGGTATTAGTGAATCCATCCGTCACGTCAGTGAGAGCGTAGCTACCCTGATGCGAGAGACGCAATTCTTCGAGTTGATCAAAACTGATGCCAAGATTAATGCCTGTTGCACCTGTAACACTATTTGCTGTGAGCGCAGGACCTGACTTGATATCGTAATTAAGATTCAGTGTGAGCGTATCCGCAGCAGTGGTCAAATCGCCTGTCAGCGTAAGGGTACCATTCAAGGAAAGGCTATTGCCTGCCATTGTAATGTGATTGCCAGAGCTAGCAGATTGCAGCTCCAGTGCCCCTGTTCCAGCTATGTCCAATGAACCACCGCCTGAGAAATTGCTCAGGACTGTGTCCGCTGTGGCATGATCCAGCGTGAATACGGTAGTATCACCATTCACTTTGAGAGCCATACCCTCTTCAAGGTAGCTTGCAGAACTGTCCTCGGAGACAGAGAGTCTGAGATCCTCTGTAGAGGAAGCATGCTTTGTGATTGCACCATCGGCATTGATGGAGGTGAAGCTGTTTTCACCACGAAGAATCACACCGCCAGTGGTCTCAACATTGCCACCATTACTTACTGCTGTTGCTACGGTCAAATCACCTGTGATGTCAACAGTCCCATCGTTGCTGAGGCTTGCGACATCCACGCTAGAAGCAATGTGCAGGCTGCCAGTGCCCTCGTTGCGGAGTGTAGCACCTGCTGCCAAGCCGCCTATGCTTGCAGAGTTTTCTGTCAGGGTGAAAGAGCTTGCAGTGACGGTGCCGAGGACTTGAGAGCCACCAGCCACGCTAAGCGCATTGCCTGTGCTAATGACATCACCTGTTACGATGAGCTCATTGAAGCTTGCTCCACTGCTAAGGGTGAGGTCGGATTCAATAGCTGGACTTACGCCAACTACTTCCTGACGTCCTACAGTCAGGCTGCCGCCAGTCGTCACAGTGGTGATGGTGAGATTGCCTTCAGAGCTAAGGTCTGCACTATTGTCAAGTTCAGTAATAGTATTATTACCTGCACCAATAGTCACAGAGGCATTGCTAGTCAAAGTACCAATGCTAGCAGCACCTATGATGGTGAGGTCAGCATCATTTTCTAGCTCCAAATTACCTGAACCTGTGAATCTACCCATGCTGGATGTTGCCGAGAGCTTGAGGCTATCGCCTGTAGCGAGATCGAGCGCATCAGTTGTTACAACAGAGTTGAAGCTATTGGCACCTGTAGCGAGATTCAAGCTCCTCGCGGTGATATCCCCCATTGACACTATAGCATAGCTAAGCACGATGTCGTAATTAGTCGCATTGAATGTACCCTCATTGGTGAGCGTTTCTATAGTGAGAGCATCTGCACCATGCAATGTCAGTGTGCCGTTTTCTCCCACGAGGATTCCGATTCCATCATTAAAGCTAGGAGCGAAGCTGAAGGTAGCACTTGCACCCGCGTCCACCACTAGCTGTTCTTGGATGGTGAGCGAATCGGCCGCCAGATCTGCGAGAGAGAAGGTGTAGTTTGCACCTGCACCCGTAACTGTCATATCAACCACGCTGTACGCGGCATCAACCGTGACGAAAACGGGACCAGTGGGCGTTGTTGCTTCGATGGTAATGCTCTTATCCGTGCCATCAAGAGGAACACTCACGCCCTGTTGCGTTTCCCAGCCGTCAGCATCGCTGAAGTTGCCTGATCCGCCCTTCCAGACAAGGTCATTGAGGTCATAGTTGTTGTAGGAAAGAGTACCTGCAGCTTGATCATAGGTGAGCTCACCCAAGAGACCAGCAAAGTAATCACCCGCGTCAGCCTTTCCTTCAACGTCAAAGTTGATGCCTGTGATGCTGCCATCCGCAGTCAGACCAGAGAAGAGCTGCACGTCGAATTCTACTCCAAGAGCGGTGCTAAATCCGATTGTTGCCTTTTCTCCTGCTGCGAGTACGAGTGAGTCAACGGCGACACTGCCATTCACTGCGAGCATAGTGAGGCTGGAGTTAGCATTAACGCTAAGTGCTCCATTCAAATTGATACCCGTTGTGGCAGAGAGATCGAGCGTTCCGTTCGTGACGGTCACGCCAGAACTTGTAGCCAGTGCATTCGCGTTGCCCACTACAAGTGTGGCACCACCATCCACTGATGTCAAACCAGTGTAGGTATTGGCTGCATTGAGGGAGAACACTTGACCTGCTGCACCAGTGACAGCAAGACCAGCTGCGCCGGAGAGCACGCCATCAACGCTCACATTAGTAACAGCTGCTTCGCCAGTGAGAGTCACCACACCATCGCCCGTCATATTGATATTATTGAGGATGTTAGTGGTGGTATCGGTTGCAGTGATACTAGAGCCGGCTGCAAAGTTGACAACAAGATGTGCATCTGTTCCTGCCGCATTACTAGAGGCCTCTGTCTGGTTACCTATTTTCACGCTTGCACCGTCCATCACGTTGATGGTCGAGGCATTTGCATTATAGACTGTGTAGAGACCTTTTTCGAGCACTAGTGTACCGCCGTCTTGTACATTGATTGTACCTGCTGCTCCTTGGTTAGAGATAGCAGAGTTCACAGAGAGCAAACCACCTACATTAACCGTACCTACCAGTTGGAAGGAAGCAGCATCACCTACTGTCGCAGAGGCAGTTTCTCCTGTTACCATGAGGCTTGCATCAGCCGCGATTGTTGTCGTGCTGCCACCAGAGTAGATGGCGGTGTTGACCACATTGCCTGCACCAGTAATATCAAGCAATGTGCCTGTTTCGAGTGTGATGTTGTTGAGTCCAGCAGCATTGGAGTTAATGATGAGCTTGCCAGGTCCACCAATATCATCCGAAATGACGATGCTACCTGCGAAGTTATCAATATTATTGAGCTGGGCCACACCACCATCAATTTTGGTTAATGTGGTATTTGCTGCACCAATCAGTTCCCCTTCGAGTACGCGTATGACGTTACCCGCAATATCACCCCATGTGCGCATACTGACGTTAGCACTATCAGCAAGCTCCATATCTGGGGTGAATGTGTGGACGGCAACTTGATTAAACACCAATGATGTACCATCTGCAAATGTAACCTTACCTACATTAGTCAGGGCAGGGGCGGCTTCTGGTGCAAGTCCAGCGGTCGTAGATAATGCACTGAGTGTACCAGATAGTACCTCAATGTTACCCATGAATGTATCACTCATGGTGAGGGTGGTGCCGTTCGCTCCATCTGTACTCAGATTAAGTTTGAGCGTACCGCCCGCATCGGCACTAAGATTTTCTACCGTATAGACAGCAGCAAGTCGGTCAGCCACGCTGTAGCTGGCAGTAGCACCGATATGCACATTGGCATAGGTCCCATGATTCGCTAGGTCTGTAGCAAAAGCACCATCTGCCAAGTTGAGAGAACCTGTGAAGTTAGGCGTGGTCAGGGTGACTACATCATCTCCTGTCGCATCAGAAGATACGGTGAGGGAGCTTTCTGCACCACCAGTAACTTTCCCAAGACTCTGAGCACCTGCGACAAGTCCATCTGTCAAGATGAGTGAGGCTGTACCAGTGAGTGTAGCTTTGCCATCACCCAAGCTGCCCATGCTCAGCAAGCTACCTGTAGCGAGATTAGCCTCCGTCACGGTGAGATTGGCATTGTCCATGACCATGCTGGCATCCTCTTCAAGGAAGATTTCACCCACTGCGAGCGTGTAGGCGTTGGGGTCTGTATTATTTACAATAAGCTCAAGTCCTGTTTCCACGGTAACACGAGCAGCCAACACATCACCACCAAGCGTGGCGGTTACATTTGTATCAACAAAGGTGATGCTGTCTTCGTTATCGAAAATTTGGCCAGCGAGCTCCGCTCCGTCTGCCCAAGTGATAGTAGCTTCATTTGATTCGATTGACTTACCTGTTAAGGTGTAGGTCAGTAGACCATCATCAGATAGAATAAATTTGCGACCTATAGAGACTACCCCTATGATCTGGTCATGGATAAGAGTGTTATCTGGTCCAACAAAGTCACTGATATCTGAAGTGCCAGTGGCATCATCATTCTTGAATATCTGTATTCCTGCAATCTCTGAAATGACAGCGTCCGTGAGATCCAAGACAAGCGATGCTGCCAAGGTGAGTGTACCAGCATTCTCAATCGTAGTATTGTATATGAGTGTGCCACCGAGCGTGAAATCGCCTCCAGCTAGCACTGCCGCAGAACCATTAAGAGCGCCCACATTGTTGACTGTACCATTAATGCTAACTGTGCCCGTGTAACCGCCAAAGTTATCAATACTGCCTCCAGCAACCGTAATATTGTTGGCTACAGCAAGATTATTGAGGTCTAGCGTATCGCCCGTGAAGGAAACCACCCCAGTACCCAAGGCACTCACATTATCTACAAATACAGAGCCCGCACCTGTGACACTGAGTCCTGTAGTGAAGGTATTAGCGCCACTGATCGTGAATGTTTGACCGACTTTTGTGCTGATATTGAGTGAAGCTGCGTTGTCCGTGGCGTCAGAGATCACGCTTGCTACATTAATTTCGGTGGCGACGTCATCTGCTGTGAGGGTTACAGCACCCGTACCACTTAGTCGAATGGCGTTGGTGATGTTTGTCTCAGCGTCCAAGGCTTCAATCGTAGATCCACCTGCAAAGTCAGCGACAAGTACTCCGGCGACACCAGTTGTGGCTTGGTTGTGCAAGCGAACTGTAGCTCCATCTTTTGCGTTAATAGTAATAACAGCTGCGCCGCTATCGTTATCAACACCATAGAGACCTTGACCCAAGGAGAGTGTACCACCACTCTCCACATTGATGACACCAGTACCATCTCTGTTGGATATACCAGCTGTGACATTCAATGTACCTTTGATATTGATTTCCGCTGTGCCAGGCCAGTGGGCAAGCATAAAGGACGGGAAAAGGTCCGCATCATCGGTGGTAACATTACCGCTCACCGACACGGTGGTACCAGTATCAATATCGAGAATACTGGCGCGATTTGCATCACCATCAGAGCCCATGTAACCAACAATATTATAGGTACCACCACCACTAATGGTAATCTTACCCTCGCCTTGGCGCAGGTAGAGATTGTCATTGATTGTAGAACCTGCACCGATGATTAAGTTATAGCTATGGTTAGCAACCAGAGCATAAAACTCTCGACCATCATCTTTCGCCGTAGTCGTGAGCGTGTGCCCTGCAGTGAGCTCAAACTCTTCTTCATTCCATATGCTTAGTTTCTGAATATTGAGTGCATCCGTATCA
Source organism: uncultured Akkermansia sp. (assembly GCA_964604535.1). Taxonomy (GTDB): domain Bacteria; phylum Verrucomicrobiota; class Verrucomicrobiia; order Verrucomicrobiales; family Akkermansiaceae; genus Akkermansia. Next base: position 22,753 of record CAZRZE010000001.1, on the reverse strand, counting down.
AGAATCATCTTGCCTTCTCGTACAGAAAGAGAGCCAGCAAAGTTGGTCAAGTCACCAGCAATGGTGACAGTACCACCATCTGTTTTAGCTATTGTTGTTGTCACACCACCAGTAATGCTACCCGTATGGGTAAAGCTAGCTGCGGCATTAGCACGTGCGATGAAGTCACTACCGTCTACAATCACTATGTCATGTGATATTGTTCCATTAGCGACTGTGGCAATGAAGCCAGAGTTCTGGACGCGAACATCGCTGCTGCCACCAAGGTTGGTATTCGTTACATCTAGCAAGCCTGCATTAAGTTGAAGTTGACCAGTAAATGTGTCTGCGAGGGTAAGTGACACTCTATCAGTACTCTCTTCACCTGTTTCAGTAATATTACCAACGCCTTGGATGCTTAGAGTACCACTGCCTTCAATCTTGCTGAGATCCTGCGCACCAGTTTGCAGTGTGCCCGAGATTGTATAGCTAGTGGTATCAGCAAGATTCACACCGCCCAGTGTTTCAAAATCACCAATATTGGTGGTCAGTTGACCCTCTAGTACATTGATTGTACCAGCAAAGTTGGGAATATTGAGCACTGTACCAGCATCCGCAAATTTCAGATTAAGCTCACTCTCGCTTTCACCTTCTACGTTGGTAAAGAAAACAATACCCGCGGCAAGCGTATCGTTGACTGTGAGGCTGGACGCGCCAACCATGCCAACTCTTACCTCTGGGATGGAGTCTATGCTAAGCGCACTGCCATCTGCCATATTCACAGTAGAAACATCAAGGGTATCCCCAGCGTTCAGGATAGAGTTGCTTTCAAGAACAAGGAACTCTCCAGAGAGTGCGAATTGAGAATCCACAGCATTAACAACAGCATTTTCTGCAATTGTCACAAGAATGGCTCTGACGTCTTCCGTCATCTCCAAGTTGACATAATTGCTAAATGTAATATTGTCACCATTAGCCATAGGGGCACCATTAATCATTGTACCAACAGCTAGCTGGAAATCCAGAGGCGTTGCCATGTCTCCACCCGTTACCAAATGGGTAGTGCCATTGAGCGTGAATTTGATCACACCGTTCTCATAGCTGTAGCTGCGACCTTCCATGTTGAGGCCTATAACCTTATCCAAATCAAGCTCGCCTGTCGCCGTCAACCATGCGGTGGCATCCAGCAAGTCAACATCACTGACGAGTTGCACGCTGTGATTGCCATCAAAGATCACTCCTGTGAGATCCAGAGTCATATCTGCACCGAGGATAACATCACCCGCGCTTACAAGAGTTGTGTTGAAGTCCCAAGTACCCAACAGGGTGAGACTACCTGTGTTGGCAATGGTCACCTTGGGCTGATAAACCCCGTCGACAGTGACAGCTCCTGTGATATCGAGTTGACCTGTGTAGCCAGCAAGACCTGTTAGCATACCACCGCTTGCAGCGATGTCCTTCGTTATAGCAAGGTTGTTGAGGTTGAGCGCACCGCCAGAAATACTCATTGCACTAGCATTGACAAAGGCATTCACATCTGTGATGGAGAGCGTACCCGATTCCACACTCACTGTACCGCGGTAGTCGGTGTTGGCACGGGACACCGTGATGACATTCTCATCGGCTTTCGTGTCGACTACGATAGAGCCAAAGTTGTTGTCGGTGACATCTACACTATTTTGTTCACTGAAGGATGCAGAGACGTATGCATCTGCTTGCTCTCCTGTCCCTACGTTGGTAATGGTCTGAGAGTTGCCCTCATAGCGCAGTTCTGATGTTGCGTCAGCAAAGAGTATGCTGGTATTCCATGTACCTCCTTCTGCAAAGGCGACGGTGGAGTTACGTATTTCCAAGGCGTTCCATCCATTGTGACCAGCTGCGCCATTAAGACCTTGTGTTATGGTAAACTTGTAGTTCTCACCCGCTGCACTACCAACACGTAAACCACCATCTTGGGTGGTGGCACCTGCCCAAATACCACTCCAGGTATTGTCTTGTGTCATGGTGAGTACGATGGTATCACGCTTGAACGAGCCACCAGCACTGCCACTGCTGAAGTTGATATTGCCCGAGAGATTGCCTATGTGGTGACGGTTTGCATCACCACCGGGAGTGCCTGTACTACTAAGCTGAATCGCTACAGCGGCAGTCCCTGCATAAGTCAAATCGTAGCGATTACCGCTAGCTTGATTAGCGCGTAGATTGAGGCCTGTTGCTCCTTCTTGTATAGCTACAGTACCGGTGAAGTTGTTTACATTGAGGATGGTTCCGCCATCATTCCCTGCAAACTGGAGAGTGCCCGCGCCAGCAAGGGCCTTGAGATCACCGCTGTTGCTACCGGTATTAACACGCAGTGTTGTGCCTTCATCAATAGTGGTGGTAGAGGCACCTGCAAGCAGGCTTCCTTCCAACACGATGAGTCCATCGCCAGAGGCGCGCATATTGGTAGAGCCAGCAACTTGCCCAGTAATAGTACCAGTGCCAGCAGCTTCTACTTCAAACCAAATTGCTACATTTTCGAGAGCTGAGATATTATCACCATTAAGGCTTACCCCATCATTCAAGAAAATCTTACCAGCATCAGAGAAAATAATATCCGTATCTGCATGAAGGACATCAGAGTCCACAAGAGAAAGCGTACCGCTGAGGTTAACCTGTGTTGCACTCAATACATTGGCCGCAACTCCACCCGAGGAAAGACTCAAGGAGGAATTGGCCGAAACAGTAATCGCTCCCGCACTAATAGCCTGAGCTAGTGTGGCGCTGGTATGCCCTGTGAACACGACATTAGAACCATTTGCAAAAGCTACTGTACCACCATTAAAGCTGAGACTCGTGGTGTTCCAAGAAAGCGCAGCTGGAGCAAGAATATCGTCACTGCCTGCATAACTGATGAAATCAAGTCGCTCTATTTCTATGCTGCTTGTAGCCTCATTAAATACAACAATGTGGGAGCTAGCTGTCAGACCATCTATACCCCTAATACTAGCCCAGGTCAATTCGCCACTAAAGAAAGTATCAACTGGTCCTTCTACCAGTTTGTAAATTGCCTTATCCCCCTCCATGGTAGGGGTCAAATTACCAATATCAATAATGGCTTGGCGGCGAAGGTCAAAAAAGGAGCCATCTTGAGCGATAATCGCGCTTTCAAGGATGAGCGTACCATTAATAACAAGATCAACACCCGCATTAAGAGTGAGAGAGCCGCCGGATAAGACGCTCATGCTATTATTTAATCCTACATCGGTCTCTCCATCTCTAAGTGTCAGTGAGCCACCATTACCAATAGCCAGTGTACTTGTACCATCAAAGAGTACAGTGTCGGTGCTAGAACCCGCACCTGTGAGTATAGCTTTTGAATCGTCATTAATCTCTAAAATATTCAGATTAAGGACAGACGAAATATTGTATGTAGCAGCCCCAGTGTCCTCTCTATTGTTGCGACTCGTGGTGAAGTTTCCACTTGTGTTTGTACCATCTGGTGCTTTTGCATTGAGGGTGATACGCCCAGCATTGATATGGCTGTTTTCGATAGTCACGTCACCTCTATAAAAGAAATGCGCAACTTTTGAAGACCTATTGGCAGGCAAGACTCCTATAGGATCCGCGCGCATGCCAATCTCAATGGCTCCTGTTCCTGAAACCTTCTCAAGCACGTCCGTATCAGAGGTATTTTTATAGTTGGTGAACACAAAATCTAAGGCATTGGCATTACCACTAGCCATGATGAAATCACCAGTAAAACCCGAATGATCCCCATCAAACATGTAACTATTAGGAATCGCTGAACCAGGACCATTAGCATTGTGGAACATTACATTACCTGTAGCAGTGCCCTCGCCCAAAAGAGCAGGAGTGATATCAGTCAAATTCCCTTTGGCGTAGATGGAGTCGGCACTTGATGCCCCCGTGACAGTCCAGTTTTGAACATAGATTATCTCAGACTCCCAAATCACTGCAGCATTCCCAAAAAAGCCAGCTGTTATATCGACGATGATATACTCGGCATCATCTACATTTCTAAAACTGTCAGGGATTCGACCGCCCGCGGCTGTCAATGTGGTTTGAGCTTGGGCTTCCTGCGTTGACAGAAGAGTGAGAGCAACTGTTCCCACTGCGATTGTGCCTGTGCTAAGGCTAGTTGCTAACGCTGCGACTGCGGTATAGCAAGAAAGCAAAGCCGCACGTAATACGCGATTTATTTTGAGTTTCATGTGTATTTTATTTATTGTAAGATATTAAAAAACCTCATCAACATGATTAAGATAAGATATTAAATGTATAATATACTAAAACCTAATCTAAAGTCAAATTCTAACAATGTCTTATTTAAAAACACCTCTCATTTTCAATACAAGCAACTAATAGATAGACACTAAAAAGAATGTCATCAATTTAAAATCCTAATTTACTGGAAAATTTCGTCAGATTTCCCTTCTAGGTAGTCAGTCACGATAACTGACGACCTAGCTCTTCACTTTTTGAGCGATTTATTTTCCAACCTTAGGGTTGAAGTGGTAAGGCATCCACGGCTCCCACTGCTTGGTCACAGCAGTCACACCGTCGGAGACAGGTATGCCCCATACTTTGAAGAAGGGCGCGAGGTCGCGCTTTGTGATGTCTGATAGGTGATAGACCCAGTTGTCTATCTTGCGTTGATCGCCTGTGCTGTCGCAGGGCAGGAAGCAGGGCTTGCCAGTCAGGCTGCTTTCGTTGAATCGAGCAAAGATTTTCTTGTACACATCCCAGCCAAATTCATTGCGTATCTGGCGGAAGAGGATGAGCCCAAGGAAGGGGGATTTTTTCCACTCTTCAAACTTTGCACCATTGGCAAAGTAGCTTTTCATAGCGTTCTGCGTAGCAGCGGCACTGACTCCGCTATGGGACTTGTCCATGCCCATAATGACCTGATCGTAGATGTAAAGGGAGAAGAAGTTGACGCTGACTTCCGATGTTCCACTAAAGACCCAGTCATGCGTGTTTTGCATGTTGTGCCCTATTTCATGGAAAAAGCCCCACGCGGAGGAAAGGCTGCTGAGGTCGTAGATGAACTGCTCTGCCTCATAGTGCTGCACGCCTTCACGGTGGTGTGCCATAACAGGGTAGCCGCTGTGCATGAGACCCAACCAGATCTGCTCATCCAAGACAATGCGTTGCTTGCGGAAAAAGGGCTCAGGTATCTGCGCGAGGTCGTAGCAAGCACCTATGATGTCTTTCCAGACGCGGGCAGATTCTTCGGGCTCTTTGATTTTTCGGAGTCCCTCGGTGGACATGCTGATGATGAGATTGTCTGTTTCAAACTCACCCCATGGCGCGTGGCTATTGGCGAGCATGGTGGCAAACTCCTCCCTTGTGGTTTTACCCGCAACATAGCGGACAGCTTCTACTGCACCCGCGATACGCACGCTGCTGTTTATGTCGCTCATTTCGGGATCTACGTTGATGTAGATGAGCCCACCAAAGGGGCTAGTGATGGTGACTTTTTCCTCATTGAGGGCTTTTGTGTTGGTGACTAGGGGCATGCGACGCCATTCTTTGTGCCAGTTGGATTTGGCAGGTATTTTGTCTGTGTGTATGCCTATTTGCACGCTGGCCTTGCCGCGCATTTCCGCAGGGACGGTCACTTCTATGGGCTCACCAGCTGGGGCGTAGAGTCCTGTAGAATAGTGTGTCTGGTTGTTGGGGAGGTTGTAATTGATGCTCAAGCCCAGTTTTGCATTGATGCCACGAAGGTGGTCTGGCATTTTTTTGTGCTGGACAGCGACGTCCTTTGTGACCACTTCGTAGCCCTCCTTCAGCAGACCTGGAAAGTGCTTTGCCGAGGGGTGGATGCTGCGTATATCTGGTGATTCCTTGGACCATTTGACCGCTTGGTCAAAGATTTTTTGGGCTTCGGCCTCGTTGCTTAGGGAGTAGGGCTTTTCGGGCGATAACTCTAGTGTGAGAAAGTCTTCGGCCTTTGCGGAGCTAAGCGAGAGAACGAGGCAGGCTATTGCTGCACCTGTGCTGAGGATGTGATGGGATTTCATTGTTTATTTTATTGTGACTTTTTTAATTCTGTGAGCCAGCTGGGGACTTTTCCTAGACGCTTTCGGAGCTGGGCTTCGTAGAGGGATTCTGGCTTGACGGGCTGATTGGGGCTTATTTCTGCCACTATGTCGCTGGGGGAGAAAGTGATACGCTTTCCGTGAAAACCAACTATAAGTGGGGGCAAAAATTTGCTCCACCTGTCGCCCTTTTCCCACCATGTCCATGACTTGTTGTTGGGCGCGCTCGTCGCTTTGAAGTTCCAGAACACAAGACCCTTCATGTGGTTGGGGAGGTTCATTTTTGCGCCACCCTGATGTCCTTGCAGCATGCCGCCCTCACAGGCATCAAAGAGGGTGATACGTGGCTGGGAGGCGTGGCTTTCAAAGCCCGCATCCAGTCCCCATTTGTTGCGCCAAAGCACAGTACCAATAGCACAGCTGGACACACCAACGGCGTGCCACTGCCCTGCCCCCTTTTGTTTATACGAATCGCTGCTATCAACGACCTTAGCAATGAGCACACGCGTAGAACCACCCTGTGCGCGCACAGCAGAGTGACCTCGCTTTCCAAAAATACAGACATCATAGACAGATACATGGGCGGACTGGTTGTAGGTCAAGGCCTCGCTCACATGCTCAAAGTTGACACGACGGAACCAAGAGTTGACAGCATTACTGATAACGAGGGGTTTGTAGCCTCCGTCATCGTTCCAAGAGCGGTGATGCACAAAATCTGGCAGACAGTCACCGCGGAAGGTGATGTCCTCTATGCCTATTTCCTCCAAATGGGCTTGGAGGCGCAGCTGCCAGCCCAAATCAGCCTTGATGGGGTAAAGCAGCGGCGTGGCGAGTTCCACGCGCTTTCCAGTAACGCGCTTTACCTGATGGATGGACTCGATGCGCACACCCTCTTTGGCGATTTTCCAATTGCTTTTCATCACCTCATCATAATACACGCCTAGCTCCTCTTTCAACAGTTCCTCATTGAGGCTGAGGAGGGAGAGCCTGATCCAATCGCCCTTCTTGATATGCTCAGTGCTTTCCAAGCTGATGAGGCGCGCGCCCAATTTGGCATCCTTTGTGATGCTTGTGACATGCGGCTTGATAGGAGGAGCTTTGATGTGGATGAGCGGTGGCGATGTCCACATCTGCTCGGGATTTTTGGGCAGTTGGGGTTGTGACATGCTCAGTATGCTTTTCTCTCGCCCCGCGCCTTTTAGAATAAAGGGCGCAAAGTCAATGACAATGCTTTCTGTACCGGGCTCTTCTCCCGATAGCTCAAAATTGCCCTCGGGGCAGTAAAGAACACCACCGCCTGCTTTTTTCATAGCCGCTAGGGTGGCAAGGAAGGCATCTCTGTCGGACTTTCCATCATTGGGTATAGCCCCGAAGTCCTCTATATTGAAATAGCTGTATTTTTTATTCGTGACGAGGGGGACTTCTTTTTCTCCACAGGCATACCCCGCGTAGGAAAAGTCGACTAGCTCATCCATCACTTTTTCCAGCGCGAGGCTGTGTAAACTAAGACAGAGTAGAATGGGGTAAAGGTAGTTGCGCATGGTGGGTGGGGTCTATTAATTGCTACTTCTGAGGATTTTCTCCATGGTCTTACCCTTGGCCAACTCATCAATAAGCTTGTCGAGATAGCGTATTTCCTTCATAGAATGTCCATTCTACCAGAAAGACCCCTCCCCATCAAGGCAGAAAGGCGTGCAGTATACCTAAAAAAATCTTACGCACTATGAGCACCTCACATAACAGAGCTCCGCTATACCATTGTACTGGTGAATGGCGGTGAGCCTAAGTTTCTGCATCTCTTCGAGCTCTCCGAACAGGCGCACGCCCTTGCCCAGCAGGACGGGGATAATGGGGATGCGTAGTTCATCCACGAGTCCAGCGGCAATGAGGGGCTGCGCTATCTGAGCACCGCCGCAAATCCAAATGCAGGAGGCGGGATGCTCCTCGCTCTTGAGCTTTTGTATAAGTTGCTCTGGGGACTCTTGGCAAAAGGTCACGCGCTCATCGCCCGCCCTATCTTGGCGGCTGAGCACGTAGCAGTCCTTCCCCTCATAAGGCCAGACATCGGGACTCAGCTCTGTGATAATTTGATTGTACGTGCTATAGCCTAATAAGATACTATCAACGCCTTCATAAAAATCAGCATAAGTTCCCTTTGCATCGGGCTCGCTGCCATCGCCATTGAGCCATTGAACCCCACCTTGCTCATCGGCGATGTATCCATCCAGACTCTGTGCTATGTATAATACTATCTTTTTCATCACGTTTACTTTAATACTTTAATCATAGAGAAATCAGGAGGCAAGCATTTTCTCTTTCTTTGCACGCCATGCACGTATTTTTGGCTTGTCTTCTCACGTATTTTCCCTATACTCATGGCAGAAGTCATTTTTTATGAAAACACTGATTAAAAACGCACGTATTGTTTCGCCAGGTATTGATATTGCTGGCGGTAGCGTCCTCATTGAGGGCACTCGTATCACTGGGGTTTACACGGCTGATGCCGCGCTTCCTGATGCGGATAAGGTCATTGACGCAGCTGGCAATATGCTGATGCCCGGTTTTGTGGACATCCATGCCCATGGTGCAGGTGGCTGTGATACATGCGATTGCAAGCTTGAGAGCCTGCAAACAATCGCTGATCTCAAAATGAAGGAGGGTGTCACCACATGGCTTCCCACCACTCTGACCCTCGGCCCTAAAACCCTCCTTGAGGTGGCTGAGAGCGTGGCAGAATATTCCAAAGCTCCCACTGGCGCAAAGACACCAGGTATTCACCTTGAAGGTCCTTACATCAACCCCAAGCAATGCGGTGCCCAAAACCCCGCCTTTGTCCGTGAGCCTGATATTGACGAGGTCATGAGCATCCATGCCATCCATCCTGTCTCCCTGATTACCCTCGCACCAGAAATGCCCGGTGGTTTCGACTTTGTCGCCCAAGCGACAGCTGCTGGTATCACCTGCTCCGCTGGTCACTCCGCTGCTAGCTATGATGACTTTAAGAAGGCAAAGGCTGCTGGTCTCAAGCACCTCACACACTTCTGCAATCAGATGAGCGCACAGCACCACCGCGAAATCGGTCTTGTCGGTGCTGGTATGACAGATTCTGAGATTAAGATAGAGCTCATCTGCGATAATATTCACCTTTGCACCGATATGGTGGAGCTGGTCTTCAACAACAAGTCACACGAGCAATTGGTGATTGTGACTGACTCCTTGGCCTGCTCTTGGATGCCAGAAGGTCCTGGTAATCTCGGTGGTCTGCCCATCTTTGTATCAGGCGGTGTTGCACGTTTGGAATCCGGCAATCTTGCTGGATCTACCCTGCACTACTGCCATGGTCTGCGCAATGTGTATGAGCTGACCAAAAAGCCTCTCAAGGATCTGGTCTACGCCACAAGTTACAACCAAGCCCAGTCACTGGGACTGCACGACATTGGCAAGATTGCCCCCGGCTTTACCGCTGACATCGTTCTCTTGAACAAGGATTTCGACGTGATGCAAACCTACATTGACGGTGAGCTGCGCTTCGAAGCCTAAGTGACGAATTCATCCCCCCCCAACTACCCCTCCCCGCATGAATCGTATTAGTCCTCTAGCTCGTCGCCTCTGTGCCAAGCATTCCCTCTCCACCGCTGACCTCAAGGGCAGCGGGCCGAGAGGGCGCGTAATGGCTCAGGACGTGCTCCATGCTCTCTGCGCCCCCAGTAGTGGCAAAACCACCATGGCGGTGGAGAAGCTGACCCCCACACGCCCCGAAAAGGCAGGCTACTACGTCTACGACTATGAGGTGGATATGCAGGCACTTGCCAACATCAGCCGCCCCATAGCCGTTCAATGCGAAAAGCTCTTGGGGCGTCGCTACTCTCTCATGGACTATATCCTACGAACGGTTATCAAAGCATGCTGCCACGGCGGCCGCTTTGCCGACAGCTCTGTGGATGTCCTCCTCTTTGAAAAGCAGGGGGAGAAGGCACAGATGCTGAGAAACGCCGCCAACCTATCCATTTTCCAACTCTCCCGCCAGATACAGGCAGGGACAGAGTGGGTAGCCAATTTTGCACCGCAGATTATTGTCTGTGATGCCAAGACCACCAGAGAGCAGGTGGCAGAACAACTGGGGCATGATGAGCACGCCCCCTACTTTGCCTTTGTCACACGCGGCAATTCCCAAAAGGGCGGCATCCAAGCGGGCAACGATATCAACAGCGTGCTGCTTCCCTATACCTTTTACGTTTCTTCCGCCCTGTCCCGCCTTGAGGCAGACAAGGTGGCGGCGCGTCTACGCTCCCTGCTGCACGACCCAGTGAGCCTCCTTTTCCTCAACTAACACAATATTATGTCTTTCCATATCAACAATGTCGAAATCGGTGGCGCAAAGCCCTTTTACATCCTAGGCCCTTGCTCTTTAGAGAATGAGGACTTTGCTTGGGAAATGGCCACAGAAATCAAGACCATCTGCGACAAGCTGCAAGTCCCCTTCCTCTTCAAGGCCTCCTACGACAAGGCCAACCGCACCAATGTCAAAAGCTTCCGCGGTCTGGGCATAGAAGAAGGCTGCCGCATCCTATCCGAAATTGGCAAAAAACTAGGCGTGGGCGTGGTCACAGATGTCCACACAGAAGAGCAGGCCAAGTACGCCTCGGAGTACATAGACTTGCTGCAAATCCCCGCCTTCCTCTGCCGCCAAAGCGACCTCCTCGAAGCCTGCGCCAAGACAGGTCGCCCTGTTAATATCAAGAAGGGACAGTTCCTCGCCCCTTGGGATTGCATGAACATATGCGAGAAGATGGAAGCCTTTGGCTGCAACCAATACATGCTTTGCGAACGCGGAACCAGCTTTGGCTACAACAACCTCGTAGTCGATATGCGCGGCATGCACTGGATGCGCGAATACGGCTGCCCCGTTGTTTTTGATGCCACCCACTCCGTACAACGCCCCGGTGGTCTTGGTGGAACAACAGGTGGTGACAGAGAGTTAGCCCCCGTCCTCGCCAATGCTGCCATGGCAGTGGGCATAGATGGTGTCTTTATGGAAGTACACAAAACTCCCGACACGGCCATGAGTGATGGACCTAACCAAGTTTTCCTCAGCGACCTAGAGCGCATTATCACCAACTTGGAGTTGGTACGTAGTGCCTACAGCCAGATGAAGTAAGCGTCATCTCGTCCTTTCTACCGCTACGCACACATGAAGCTTGCACCTCAGACACTTGCCTCCGCCATCCTGCTTTTTGGGGTGGGCGGACTGCTGTGGGCGCAATTTTCACCTAAAAAGGCAGCGGAGGGAGAGTTTCCCGCCATTGCGACACTGCCCCCTGGTACAGTCGTAGAGGGTATCAAACTCCCTCGCTATGAGGGGGCGCGTGTTACGGCTCTCATCCTAGCCGACCAGCTGCGTGTCGAAAGCCGCAATGCCGTGAGTATCCTTGGTCTGGAGGCAGAGATGTATGACAAGGATGGCAGCATCACTGCCGTCAAGGCAGATAAGGGCACTTACTGTTTTTTAACAGAGAAGGTAACCAGCGAAGGGCTCACGCAGCTCGTCAATCAGCAATTCCGCGCAAAAGGCTGTCAGATTTACTACTCCACCAAGCAGCAAAGAGGCATCCTTCGCGGACCAGTACGCACCGTTTTAACATCTCCTACTGCGACTCATGGTCTATGAAAATAGCGCCCTCAGTTCTCGCGACTCTCATCGCGCTAGCCTCACTCAGTACAGGCACCACAGAGCAGGAAAAGCAGACTCTCGCCCAGCTACAGCCCTCCCAGCAGGAGCTGGAACAAAGGGCAAAGCAACTGCAAAGCCCACCTGAAGAGCAATCAGCCCTCGCAAAGGGCGAAGAAAGCATAGCCGCGCTGGACGCAGAGCTCCAGCAATGGAATGCGCGTATGGACGCACTCATTGCCGAACTCCCACCTGTCGAGCAGGGAGAGCTCCCCCCCAGCAATGCCCAAGCTGGTGAGACAGTGGTGGAATGCAGTCGCGGTCTTTACTTTGACACAGCCAGCTCCCAGCTATGTTACCTTGGTGATGTTCGCTTGCGCGACCCACGCCTGAACCTTAACTGTGAAGGGCTCTTCATCCAGCTCACCCAACAGAGCGTGGACAAGAAGGTTGAAGAAGTCAACAAGCCTCTCGTCGACCCCCGCAGCGTGCCGGTGGCCCCCCCCCCGCCCAACCCCCCCCCCGCCGGCGCCGCCGCCGCGCGCC
>CAZRZE010000001.1:0-10503 GCA_964604535.1 uncultured Akkermansia sp. | reverse complement strand
TCAGCGTCACCCCTGACGAGGCCTACATCAATCTCAACGAAGAGCAATTACTCCTGCGCAGCAAGGATGCCATACGCATCCAACACCCTATGGGAGAGATTATAGCTCGCGGTGCTGCACCCAGCGCCATCCTTTCCGACAAGCTGGGTATTTTTTACCTACGCGCAGAGGAAATCAGCGGTCACATCCAGATGGAAGGGCAGGAGCCCTATCACTTTCAAGCGAAAGGTGGGATATTTTTTCATCTCGACAACCAAAGCATACGACTGCTCCGTCAGGTGCAGTTGAAGCAGGGAAAGCAAAGCCTCTCAGCAGAAGGCAGCATGCAGCTCCAGCTCCTGCTCAGCGAGGAGGACGAGAGCAAACGAGGTTACTTTGCCACCTTCCAACGCAACTACAAGGGACTAGAAAGCATTTTTGCGCAGGGTGGCATAGATGCTCAAATAGCGCAGGGAGAGGATATCATTCACATCAAAGGTGATGAACTCAGCTACAATGCCCAGACAGGTGAAAGCCTACTGACAGGAAAGCAGTGCAGCATAGCCAACTCCCAGCAAGACATAGAATTGCAGGGCAATGCCCTCATACGTTGGGCAGGCAGTGGCGCCATTTATCTTGCTGCCGATAGGCTACAGGGTCACTACACACGCCCTCAACAGGGAGAGGGAGAGCCAAAACTACTGCGCGGCAACTTCCGCACAGAAAAACAACTTGCCCTCATCCCCAACGGAGAGGGAGAATCACTGATACTCGCGCCCTCTGGTCTCTGGGCAGAGGATGAGGAAAGCAAGCTGGAGATCAAAGGCAGCCTCGCTCTCCACCTACGTAGTGAGCCAAGTCAAGCAGTGAAAGAGGAAGACACCATGGGCTTGCGCTTCCCCAGCATCCTCTTGCAAGGCAGCCCAGAGTTCACACGCCTACGCGCCGCAGGTGGCATCACATTGGAAAACAAGGGCGAAAACAGCCTTGCACTGCGTGCTGATAGCCTTGATTTGGACGCACTAAGCGGCAGCGGCTATATTCTTTCTGCACCCAATGAAGAACTCTACATCAATTACATGGGGCAACAAATGAAGGCTCTGAGCCCCGATGGCACTGCCCGCATCACACTGGAAAACAGTGGTAACCTCCTTGTACAGGCAAAGGACATCATAGCCCAACTACGCAATGAGGACGGTGACTACCAGCTGCAATGCCAAGATGAGCTAATCCTCGACAAGAGCACAGATCAAATCCGTCTCGCTGGCGGCATAGAGCTCCGCATGCCCGATGGACTACTGCGCAGCGAACATGCTGCCATCCTCACTCTAGAGTCACTGCCACAGCAAGAGCAAAAGCAATCGAGCGGCATGCTAGCAAAATATCCCCACCTGCATTACCCCTACAAGCAACTGCGCGAAGCCGTGATAACAAAGGGCGCAGCCATACAGAGCAGCCAATTCTCCCTCCAATGCGACGGAGAGCTGCGTGCCATCATGGCAAGCGACAGTCAGACCGTACGCCCAGAAATGGCTGGCATCGCCCGCCTTGATGCCCAAGGCAAAGTACGCTTTTATGCTCGCCATGAGCAGAAGGGCAAGCCCGCCCAATCTCTCTTTGCCCAAGGTGACAAGCTACAAATCAATGGCGAGAGTGGTGAAAAAATACTCACTGGCACACGCATCATCCTTCGCGATGATAAAAACACTCACTTAGCCGAGGGCAGCCCCGCGCGACTGCGCCTCAATGCCCAGAACGATGCCTCCCTCTCTGGAAAACGCCAACGCAGCTACGCTGGCGACATCACCGAGCAGATGGAGAAAAAATAATCACTCAGACACACCACATAGAGCAAAAAAACATGAGCGTCCTCCTCCATGCCACAGGATTAAGCAAATCTTACAAAGACCGTAAAGTCGTTGACAATGCCACATTGCATGTCGAGTCTGGTGAAATCATCGGACTGCTCGGACCTAATGGAGCAGGAAAGACCACCAGCTTTTACATGGTCGCAGGTCTTGTGCGTCCCGATGAGGGGCGTGTGGAACTGATGGGGCAGGATGTCACCGACATGCCCATGCACCTCAGAGCACGCCTCGGCATGGGTTACTTGCCGCAGGAAGAATCCATCTTTCGCAAACTAAGCGTCTATGAAAACCTCATGGCCATCTTGGAAACACGCAGTGACCTCAGCCGTCGCGAGCAAAAGGAAAAGGCAGAAGAACTCATGGAGCGCTTTAGCATCACCAAGCTACGCAAAAGCCAAGCCCTACAGCTATCTGGTGGAGAAAAACGTCGCCTCACCATAGCGCGTGCCCTCGCCACCAACCCAAAACTCCTCATGCTCGACGAGCCCTTTGCAGGCGTAGACCCCATAGCCGTGCAGGACATACAGCAAATTGTCGCCTCCCTGCGTGACACAGACGGACTTTCCATCCTCATCACCGACCATAATGTGCGTGAGACATTGGGCATCGTTGACCGCGCCTATATACTCTTTGAAGGTCGCGTCATCAAACAGGGCAGCGCAGAAGAAATAGCCCAAGACCCCAAAACCCGCCAGATCTACCTTGGCGAGCACTTCAAGATGTAAGACGCAACGCCCTGCGCGAAGCCCCTCTCATAAAAAAAGCACCATCACGTCAAATACGTCATGGTGCTTTGTTTGATACGCATTAGTACACGTCGCGTTGATAGCGTTTTTGAGCTTTCATCGCTGCTAGATAAGCACTTGCCTCTTCGGGGCTGCGCTGTCCGTGTTGGGCAATGAGAGCAAGAAGGGCTTTTTCCACATCCTTTGCCATGCGCTGGGCATCACCGCAAACGTAGAAAGCAGCGCCCTCTTCCAACCATTTCCAAATTTCTGCGCCTTCTTGCTCCATAAGGTGCTGGACGTAGATTTTGTACTCTTGGTCGCGGCTCCATGCCACGCTGTACTTGAGCTTTCCTTCCTGCACGAGGCTATCAATCTCATCCTCGTAACAACCATCGGTGGCAGCATATGGATTGCCAAAGAAGAGCCACATAGGTCCGCTGGCCTGATTGATAACACGCTGTTGCCAGAAAGATCGGAAGGGGGCAATACCCGTACCAGGTCCCACCATGATAATGGGTGTGGCATCATCTTCGGGCAAGCGGAAATTCTTGTTACTGTGAACAAAGACGCGCGCCTTTGCACCTATAGGAAGCCTATCGGCCATGTAGGTGGAGCAGATGCCGCCTCTCTGGCGCCCGTCTACCTGATAGCGTACAGCTTCCACACAAAGTGATACCTGACCTTTCACCGTATCAGGGCTGCTAGCGATGGAGTAAAGGCGTGGGCTCAACTTGGTGAGGATGTCGACAAAGCTCGCAGCATTTGCAAAGCTGGCCTTCATCTCGGGATCGCTGGCTACATCCAGTAGGTCACGACCCCACATGTAATTACTCAAAGCTTCTTTGTCTGCAAGCAAGTTGCCCAGCTTTTCACTACCAGCTACCTTGTTCCACTTAACCAGAAGAGGCTTTTTGAGATTGGTGATATCGTATTTATTGATGAGAGCCTCACGTAGGGGAGCTTCACCGCCCTTGGGCAGGAGAACCATCTCCGTTGGGTCGAGATCCATGGCAGCTATGAGGGCATCGACTAATGCCTCATCATTGCAGGGAAAAACCCCCAAGGCATCGCCCGCCACATAAGTGAGGTCAGACCCTGAAAGATCTAACTCGTTGTGAAAGCTATCTTTGCCGCTTCCTTCTTTGGTCAGTTTGCGCCATGCTGTAACAGTGGCGCTAAAAGGATTTTTTTTATTATAGAGTGTATCCGATGGCATATTGATTATTTGAAAATATAGCGAGATGTAAGTATTAGAGACGTATTGCGGCAGAGCTCCATGTAAGACCTGCACCGAAGGCGACGAGGATGACGATTTCGCCCTTCTTTGCGCGTCCGCTGCGCAGAGCCTCGTCAAAGGCGATAGCTACAGCAGCACCCGAGGTATTGCCGTACTTTTGCAAGTTGATGAACACCTTTTCAGGTGCAATGTTAATGCGGGAGGCAACCGCGTTGATGATACGCAGGTTAGCCTGGTGAGGGATAATGAGAGCAACATCATCGGGATTGATGTTTGCACGCTCGATGAGGGAAAGCGCAGAGGTCTTCATGTGATGAACCGCGTGGCGGAACACCTCATTACCGCGCATGGCTAGAGTGTAGAGTTTTTCGTGAATATTGGCCTCTGTGGTTGGCAGTGCAGTACCGCCACCAGGGACGCGCAGTAGGTCGGTGAGTGTACCATCTGCACCGATGTCGGTAGCAAGAATGGCGCTATCGCCCTCTTCTCCGCTTCCTACTTGGAGAACAGCGGCACCTGCCCCGTCACCAAAGAGAACGCAGGTATTGCGGTCTTCCCAGTTCACGATGTGAGAAAGCTTTTCACTGGCGATGACCAGAGCTGTCTTTGCCTGACCACAACCGATGAACTGCACTGCTGTCTTGAGGGAATAGAGGAAGCCAGAGCAAGCTGCGGAAATATCAAAAGCCGCAGCGTTGACGGCGCCGATATTGGCCTGCACATAACATGCTGTCGCGGGTGTGAAGGTGTCAGGAGTGACCGTAGCCAGAATGATAAGATCTACTTCTTCGGGGCTAACATTTGCATTTTCCAAGGCACGCAGAGCGGCTTGAGTGGCCATATCACTTGTTTTTTCATCGGGCGCAGCGATGCGGCGTTCTTCAATACCTGTACGTTCCATAATCCACTCATGAGAGGTTTCTACCATCTTCTCCAAATCGGAGTTTGTGAGACGGCGTTCTGGTACATAAGAGCCTGTTCCTTTGATAGCTACAGGCAGTCGTTTGAAAGATTGTTGTTGGTCGTTCATATCGTTATGAGGGGGGATCGGAGTTGGTAGCCATCACAGCCACCATCCCACGTGCGCGAGTATAATATCACAGTCGATAATAGAATGCAATACTAAGTAATCCACTTTAGAAAGAATCTAAGTCATCTTTTCTCGGCTTGTCCATAATTTGATATTTTGTCACGCTGCTTGACAAAAAAATACTTGACTTCTCAGCCCCTTGTGCTAATGTTTTATAGAAACACGCTCCAAACCCTCACTATACCCATGAGATTGTAGAGAGCTGTAGACTTTAGACTTTAGACTTATGAACAAAATATTTCAATACGGATGGATGGCCGCTGGGCTTTTTCTGTTACCATTGACTTCTCTCTCTCTCGTTTCCTGTTCAGCCACTTCTGATAGCGAAGAGGGAGATTTAGGCTACAGCAACTACATGCTTGAAGACGATTTCTACTCTGGTAGAAAGTACTTCCGCAGTCAAGGCACCTTTGTTATGGCCATTCGCCCCTTGCAGCCACGCCCCTCTGGTGGTGATGGTTCTACAGGCGCAGCTCGTATTGAAGGCGAAATCGTAGTTGGTCAAAGCATCGTTCCTGTCGTTATGACATACACAACGGACGAGCATGAGCACGCCAGTGGAGTCCCAACTCAAGCCTCACTCAGCGTCTCCTTGCTTGATGCCAGTGACCGCGATGACAGAAACCTTCTTTTGGCATTATTTGACACCGACGATAGCAACCTTCCCCAGCTATCGGGTGCAGCTCTCGTCTTCAACTTTGACTTTGGCGCAGCGGTGAGCAGTGCAATCGCGAGCATTGAAACAACAGTCATCATTCCCACAGTAGACGGCAACAACCAGTCTGGTGGTGGATCTGGCACAGCAGCGACACAGACTGACAAAAACTTCTTTGTTCTGCCACAATAATTTTAGGAATCCATTCCACAAAAAAAGGAGACCACATGGTCTCCTTTTTTTGTACCTTTTTTACATCTCGCCTTCTGGCACAGCCTCCAACTCTGGCTTGGCGGGATGAATGATGCGCTCATTCTCCCTCGCGCGGTGCACGCGATCACGTGCCATGTTTTCATAGTACTCTGGATCCTCCATACGCCGCAGATGCTTTTGGGCTTCTTGATACTGGTTCACAACCTGTACATAATGTAGCTGGCTTTGATGAAGTTGCTTTTCCAAGCGCACTAGCTCCAGATGAGGGGTCACCAAGAGAACAATGGCCATAAAGGAAACGAAGATAATTAGCGTGATTCCAGCAACGAGCAGGAGGGAGTTGAATCCTTCTTCACGCTCTTTGCGCCTATGCTCTTTTTCTTGGAGGCTATAGTTAGAGGACGGTGTGGCTTTGGGGCTTTGCATACTAATCAATGTTGGGGTTTGAGGCCAAGGGTATCGACAACATAGCGGTAGCATAGCTTGATGTCTGTCTGACCGTTTGCTAGCTCTGGAATACGTTGAACGTAGAGGATATTCTGCGGACACCAAGCAGCATGATAATTGAGATTCATCAGCTTGTACTTCAGGGTGAGAAGCTCATGCGTGGGGATACTCTCATGGACCCGGGAGAGCATGACGAGCCTGTCTTCGATGCTGCCTTTTTCTCTCACGGCTATGACGGCAAAATGGCGCTCCTCTGGGTTGGGGACTTGATAAATTTCGTGCAAGATTTCTTCCAGCTCATCATGCCCGACAAGTCTATTTTGAATTTGGCTAAAGCGACTCTCCCTACCAGATATGTAGAGCATGCCTTCGGGGCTGAACCTTGCGATATCACCTGTACGCAGCCAAGCTTGCTTATCGTTCTCCGATTCCCCCATAAGCTTGCCACCCATCAGCCAAAGCATCCCCCATTTTTCTGGCGATTGCGCTACATCAGGGCTATTACTATCCATGGCACAGATGCGGAGCGCCACTCCTGCAAGGGGGCGACCGCCGCTACCATGCTGGTAGCTGGGGATTCTGTAACGACCAGCAGCTGGCTCTGCAAGTGGTGGGAGTATGGGAATATTGAGGCTCACCAAGCCTGCCGCCTCGCAAAGACTATAAGAAGTTGTCAGACGCACTCCCCAGAGGGCGTGCACTCTTTGCTCCAAAGAAGAACTAACCCCTGCCCCACAGCACAAAAGGGTGGAAAGACGAGAAAAGGGATGTTGAGCATCAACTGGCGCTTCATGCGTCATGATGCGGAGATTCTGTGCCGTGGTCAAGGCAATCTTTGCCTTGTACTGATCACAAAGTATCGCAAGTCTTTCACCTGCCGCCCCTGTCGGGTAGGTGATGAGGTCGCAACCCTGCATCATGGGATAAAAGAGACCAACAAAGAATCCCACATGATGATCAAAACCCTGCGCTGTGAGTACAGCATCAGCCGTCTGAAGGGGCAAACGTTCATACAGACTCATGAGTCCAGCCATGAGCATTCGATGACTGATGCGCACAGCCTTGGGGTTATTCTGCTCCGATTGGGTGAAGAGCATGGCCACCTCATCTGACCCGTTACCAGGCAGCGTGTCCACCCAGTTTTTAAGCTGCTCTACGCTGTACATCTGCGTCAGTGTACTCCAAAGCTTCATGCGCACGCGCCTGCGGGTCAGGCGCTCCATCTCCTTGCCCATCATGATGAGGTCACGCGGCATGGGCCAGGCGAAGTTAATCATCTTCTGATAATATCGCTCCTCGGTAACAAAGCGCGTCAGCTGCGCCTGTTCCACCAGACTCGCCATATGAGGAGCAGAAAGCTGAGTACTGATATTCACGGGGCTAATACCCGCAATGAGGCAGGCAAGATTAGCAAGAATCGCTGCCTTGCCAGGAGGAAGGATGATACCCAATCGGCGACAATTCCTATGGGTGCGCCTCCAGTGCCTCGCCAGAGGAAGAGCCAAGCGCAACATCTGGTCATAGGACATCATGGAATCATCAATACCATTGATGAAGCAAGAGTCAGAGTAGTGCAGCAAGGCGCTGAGCAATTCATCCGCTATGCAGGGGCTAGCTAGCTCTGGCAGCTCTGATAACTGTCGCGTTGAGGCCTCTAGCCAAGCGCAGCGCAGACATGTTGCCTGATCCTCTCCTGCTGGCAGAGATGGCATGCAGGTCACCATCATCTGCTGGAGGGCGGGGCTGCCTTGATTCACCCCCTCCCACAGAGGGTAGTTAGCCATGTAAAGAGGCGTAATGGGCAGCTTTAATAAGGCTAGAAAGTTTAGTATGTCGGTTGGGTAGTCACTAATCTCCCCATGCAACTGTTCCGCACGACCACCGAGATAGACGACATAACGCCCTCTATCCAACTGGGAAAGCAGTTGACGGCGCAGCTCTTCCCTCTTGATAAAGCCCATGGGAAAGACGATACCTGGGGCGGCGCGATGTTGCAGATGCTGATAGATTGCCTCATCAGGCATAAAGTTCTGCTCAACAAGCCAGCAAATGGGCGAGTGCGGGAGAAGCTTTTCCTCCAAGTGCTGCACCAACTCTAGCGAGATGCGATTAGGCACAATCAGACAGGGCTGATTGGGCAAGTCGTGACTCATGATGACAGGTGTTGAGAGCATCCTTTCGGATGATAGCACAAAGCCTCCCTTCATGGCAAGCCCCGCCTCTGTAATAAAACGCGAAGAAACTAACGCCTCAACATGCGCAGTGCGCGTGCCGTCCCCTCCAAGGCGACATCAATATCCTCTGGTGTATTATAAACCGCAAAAGAATATCGCGTTGTACCTGCTACCTGTAGGGAGTGCATCAGGGGCTGGCAGCAATGATGCCCTGTACGCACCGCTATGCCCATCTGGTCGAGCAGAGAGCCCAAGTCATAATGGTGTATGCCCTCCACAATAAGGGAGCTGAGAGAACCGCGTTGCAGCCCTTGCCCGAGGATGCGTATACCCTCCATAGCAGCAATGCCTTCATCAAAGCGATGGCGCAAGGCTTCTTCATGCTCGCGAATATTGTCATAACCTAGCTTCTCCACATAGCGCATGGCAGCGGCTAGGGCAATATTGCCCTCTATGTCTGGTGTGCCGGCTTCAAATTTGAAGGGAAGCTCATTGTAAGTCGTGTGAGAAAAGCGCACTTCCTTGATCATCTCCCCTCCCCCCTGCCATGGTGGCAGCTCATCGAGCAGTTCTTCCCTGCCCCACAGCACGCCAGTGCCCGTGGGTGCATAAAGCTTGTGCCCTGAAAAGGCATAAAAATCGCAGCCTAGGGTAGAAAGATTGAGGGCGAGGTGCCCAGTACTCTGCGCTCCGTCTATGAGGCAAAGGCAATCTGGATTGGCAGAGCGCGCCATGTCCATCAGCTTCTGGGCTGGATGGATGATACCTGTGGAGTTGGAGATGGCCGGGAAGGCCAGCAACTTCACCCTAGGATTGAGCATGCGCTCATACTCCTCCATATCTACCTCCAGACTGGGAGTCAGTGGGACGGGACGCAGCACAGCGCCAGTGCGCTCGCAAAGCATCTGCCAAGGCACAATATTGGAGTGGTGGGAGTCCCAAGTGACCAGTATCTCATCCCCCACCCCAAAGCGCGAGGTCAAGCACTGTGCGACAAGGTTGATGGAGGCTGTCGTGCCAGAGCTAAAGATGATTTCATTAGAAGACTTTGCCCCCAGCATAGCAGCTATGTCCGTGCGTGCCTTCTCGTGGTGGTAGGTCGCCAGTCGGCTGAGGAAATGTGCTCCACGGTGTATGTTAGCATTCTGCTTTTCGTAGTACTCCGTAATGGCTTCTAGCACATAGTAAGGCTTTTGCGTGGTGGCAGCGTTATCAAGGTAGACCAGCTCTTGACCGTCTACCTTTTGCTGAAAGATGGGAAAGTGATGCTTGACAGCTAGGTGCTTCATTGTTCTTTGGCTTGCTGTTTAATATGTTCTACCATGCGCTTTGCTTCAACAGGGACATACTCGCGCCAGCATTCCTCGCCATTGACTATCATACTCAGAATGTCGCGTGGTGTCTTCATGAGGAATTTTTGGTTAAAGTAAGGCACATCCACAATGCTACCGCAGGCCAGTAGGTGACGGTAGAGGTACTTGTAACTCTCGGGTGCTCTGTAGGTGCTGGCGGTGACAAACTCTCCCGTATCGCGGTTAATCCACGGGGTGACGTAGAATTTTGTCTCATTGATAAAGCTCTGACCCATGGCAGAAAAGATGCCGCCCAGTGAGGTTGCCCATTTTTCTTTGAAGAGCTCATTGAGCAGCCCAATGGAAAGGGCGATGGCTATGGGCTCTGTCGTATACTGGTTGAGTAGACCTGATATGCCATGGAAATGGGAAATATTGGTTACCATGACAGTCTTGCCCAAGGCACCAAGGGCATCCAGCCTGTCGATGAACTCTAGCAAATCAACGCCCTCCTCGCGTAGGAGGTTGGCAAGGGAAAGCTCGCATATGTCTATCACGCGCGCTTTTTTCTCCTCGGGGAGATGGGAGATGAATTTCTCTCGCACACTGTCCATCATCTCCAGATGGATATTGCACAGCGGGGTAAAGCTACCGCGCAGCATGACGATGGGATGCTTGTAAAGAAAGTCTGCTGGCTGCACCACGCGACCGTCAGGGCAGATGAGAGTGGACTTTGCCAGCCCTGCCTGCACGAGGTGAAGTGCGAGAATGCGGTTGTCAAACATGCTAAAGCCATGTCCGCTAAAGCGCACCATGTCAA